>DUZC01000034.1 GCA_013349735.1 Rhodospirillaceae bacterium | reverse complement strand
GATTGGCGTCAATGAAATCGAAGGGGTCTTTCATACCCATTCTCATGACGATCACTTCGCCGGCTTGACCACTTTGATGCAAGCGGATCGGCGCATCAAATATTTTGCCGTGCCAATGGTCAGAGCGGCCGTCACCAAAAAGCTATCGGCGCTTTTATCAATCGAGGAACGAGACTTCGAGCATTACTTCGATATTCGTGATTTGGTGATGGACGAATGGAATGAAGTGAACGGATTGGGGGTTAAGCCGATTTTTTCACCCCATCCCGTAGAAACCACAATATTCAGCTTCCGCGCGCTCGCCGAAGGCGGCTATCGCAGTTATGCCCATTTCGCCGATATCGCCGCTTTAAAGGTGTTAGAGGGCATGCTCGTCGAGGATGACAGCAAAGCGGGGCTTAGCCGCAAGCTGTTTGATAAAGTGGCGGCAGATTATGTGGAAACCGCTACGATCAAAAAAATTGATATCGGTGGCGGAATGATCCATGGCGATGCGGCGGACTTCGCGACCGACAGCTCTGAAAAGATTATCCTGGCTCATACCGCACAGCGTCTGACGGACCAGCAAAAGCGCTTCGGTTCCGGGGCTTCCTTTGGCACGGTCGATGTTCTGATTAACAGTCACCGCGATTTTCTTGGCCGGGCCGCCCATAATTTTCTGCATGTTTATTTTCCGACCGTACCGGCCAACAATCTTGGGGCGTTAATCAATGGACCGATCCTGACCTTTAATCCCGAGACTATTCTGTTAAAGGGTGGAAAGCCGCATTCCTCGATTTATTTGCTGCTGACCGGTCTGGTCGAGGTCCTTGACGAGCATTCTGACTTCCGTACCCAGCTTTCCGCCGGAGCGCTGCTGGGCGAGATGAGCGGGCTCTATAGTCTGCCAACCTCAGAAACCTACCGGGCTATCAGCTTTGTTCAAGTCCTTGAAATTCCTTGTGATCTTTATATAGCGTTTGTTCGACATCATCGCTTGTTTGAAAACATCTCACGTCTGATGGAGGGCCGCGAATTTTTATCGCGAACTTGGTTGATGGGTGGTGTGGTATCGACCAGCACTTTGAACGCTATTGCCACGGATATGCGGCTCAAGCAGGTTGCCGCCGGGGAAAAATTGAATCGCTGGGAAAGATCGGTCGGTCTGATTATCAAAGGCCGGATTACCCGCACTCTGGGCAATGAAGTCCTGGAGACACTCGAGGCCGGAGACTTCTTCGGCGAAGAAGCTGCGGTTTTTGATGCCCCCCCGATCGCCGGATTGCATGCCGAAATTGAGTCCGAAATCTATATGATTTCGCCCAAACTGCTGGCCGGTATCCCCAATGTACGCTGGAAACTTTTCGAGAGCTTTGAGCGGCGCGCCCATATGGAATTGTCCGCCTCGCAGAGCGGACGGTGTATGTTGGTTTGGCATGATGAATACAGCGTCAATATTCAACGTATCGATGTTCAACATCGCCGGCTTTTTGCCACCGCCAACGCTTTATTAGAGGTGCTCGAATCCGACCGCGGTCAAGCCGAAGTGTCCTCTGCACTGGACTTTCTGCTGGATTATGCCCAGCACCATTTTGCCGAGGAAGAGGACGTCATGCGGCTACATGATTATCCGCAGTTTGCCGCCCATGCCCAAGCCCATAAGCTGCTCATGGCGCAAGTGCGGGAACAAGAAACCTTGATGCGGACAGGAAACGCACCAAGCGCCGCAGAGCTGCTGGAATTTCTGCGGGGATGGATTATCCATCACGTCTTGATCGATGACCGCAAATATGCCGCCTATCTCAATGAAAAAGGTGTATTTTAACCACCCCCTTACCGCAGCGCCGCGTCCCCGACATAGGGATTGTGCCGACGTTCCTGACCGAAGGTCGAGGCCGGGCCATGGCCCGGCAAAAAGGTCACATCATCACCAAGGGGCCAGAGCGTACCGGTGATCGACTGAATCAGTTCGGCATGGTTGCCCCGGGGGAAATCGGTTCGGCCGATCGACCCCTGGAACAGAACATCCCCAACAAAAGCCAGTTTCAGAGCAGGATGAAAAAAGACCACATGGCCGGGCGTATGACCGGGGCAGTGGTAAACTTCGAGTTCCTGTTCGCCGATACTGACCCTGTCACCGCCTTCAAGCCAACGGTCGGGAACAAACGGCTTGCAATGAAGCATGCCATATTTCCGGCCCTCCTCGGCAATGCGATCGATCCAAAAACTGTCGTCACGCCCAGGTCCTTCGATCGGAACCGAGAAACGCTGGGCGAGATCAGCACTGGCACCCGCGTGATCAAGATGACCATGGGTGACCAGTATTTTTTCCAAAGACACGCCCTCGGAAGCGATCGCGTCGGCCAATCGATCAACGTCACCACCCGGATCAATGACCGCGCCGCGTTTGGTTTTGGTGCACCAGACCAGGGAACAATTCTGCTCAAACGGTGTTACCGGGACGATCATGATTTGCAATGCTGGCGGTGGAGATTGGCTCAAGATCGTACTCCTGTCTTTATCGGGGTCACTTTAGCCCCGCTTATCGACTGGGTTGTGCCATTTTCTGCCGTTCACCGAAAGATCGAAATTTATCTGGTTTCCTGGGCTCAAGATTGGGTACCGTAGCCAGGAAAGAAAAAGAGGTTAGCGATGAGCCTAGTCTGGCACGAGTCGATGAGCGTCGGAATCGAGGAAATCGATAGCGATCATCAACATCTGATTTCGATCATCAATGAGTTCATCACAACAGCTAAGGAAAATTCTGGCGTTGTTGACCAAGCAACTCTTAAGAATATTCTTGATAAGCTGAAAAAATATACTGCTGAGCATTTTGCTCGCGAAGAGGAAATGCAAAAAAAAGTTCAGTACCTTGGTTTAGAAGACAATCAAAGGCAACATGCTATTCTGACGAAAACACTTTATGAATTCATTGATAATTTCTTTGGCGGACGGCTGGGTAATCAAGCCGAAGCCACCGATAAAATAAACGCCTTTCTTCGGCGTTGGCTGGTGGATCACATCGTCAAAACCGACATGAAAATGCGCGGCAATATGTCTGCCCCCTAATCCCGGCGCTGGGGTCGGGCTTGATGGGGGTCAAAGCGCTTTTACAAAATTCGGCGGCTTGATGGGACCTTAGCCTGTCCCGGAGCGCCAATGTCCTCGTCCCATAATGTTTCGCCATCCCCTTCTGGCCTGCCTTTATGGCAGGCGGGTTTCCGTCCTTTCTTTTTGCTGGCCGGTCTACAGGCGGTTTTGCAAATTCCCTTTTGGCTGGCCCAAGTCAGCGGTGGTCTTTCGCTTGGCCTGACCTACAGTCCTTGGTTATGGCATGGACATGAAATGCTGTTCGGCTTTGGCGGAGCGGCCCTGGCCGGTTTTCTTCTAACCGCCGTCGGCAATTGGACCGGCCTGCCGACGCCCACGGGCAAACCGCTGAAGCTCCTTGTCGCGTTTTGGTTAGCCGCACGGCTTGCCTTTGCCTTGGCGGGATGGCTGCCGGCCTGGGTGGCCGGCTTGGCGGATTTGCCCTTTTTTCCTCTGCTTGGCTTTATGGTGGGCAGACCCCTGCTACGGGCAAACCAGCGGCGCAATCTGGTGGCCCTTGTAGTTCTGGCCGGGCTTTGGCTGGCCGACCTGCTGATCTTAGCCGAAATGTCCGGAATTGCTGCCTTGGCCCTGCATGGGTTGGCCTTAGCCCTGTTCCTTCTCGTTTTCATGATCGGTGTTATTGGCGGCAGGATTATCCCGGCTTTTACGCAATCGGGACTGCGGTCCCTTGGGATAGAGCGGCCGCAAGTCAGCCGACCCGGCCTGGATCGACTGGCCATCGGCTTGTTGGCCACCGTCGTCCTGGCCGAAGCCGGGGCGCCGGGATCGCCTTTTGCCGGGGTCCTGTGTCTTGCCGCCGCCGCCGCCCATTTGACCCGATTGGTGGGTTGGCGGGGGTGGCTGGCTTGGCGTCTGCCCCTGCTTTGGGTTCTCCATCTGGGCTATTTGTGGCTGCCTCTTGGCCTCGTGCTGGTCGGGCTGGCGGCCCTTTGGCCGTCCCTGCTCAGTTTCGAATTGGCCTTGCATGGCCTTAGCGCCGGCGCCATCGGCCTCATGATCCTGGCGGTGATGAGCCGGGCGGCGCTTGGCCATAGCGGGCGCCCCCTGATCCCCACCAATGCCACCATTTTTGCTTATTTGCTGGTTTGGTCCGGTGCTGGTTTGCGGATCCTGGGGCCTTTGGTGGACCCCGAAATCGGCCTATGGGCGTCCGGTCTGGCCTGGAGCGGTGGCTTTGCCTTATTCGTCATGGTCTATGCGCCCATTTGTTGGTCGCCTCGGGCAGATGGGAAACCGGGCTAAAATTCACCGAGCTAGCATCGCTTCGGCAATCTGGCTAATTTGGGCCCACCCGCTCATGTCCGGAGTGCCAAAAGGATGGTGGAATCCTCGCCCTGCGTCGGTATTTGTTCCTTGGACGGCAATATTTGCATCGGCTGCGGACGCAGCCTGGATGAAATTGCTGAGGCAGGCCGTAGCCTGCGCACGGTCATCTACCATATCTGCCACAAGACGGAATGGTTGGCGGCCCAATCCCAAGGAGAATATCGTGGCTCCTCGCAGGACGCTGCCGATGGTTTTATTCACTTTTCAACCAAGCATCAGGTCATCGAATCAGCGGCCAAGCATCGTGCCGGGCAAAGTAACTTGATGCTGTTGGCCTGTGACGCCGGCCGGCTCGGCACGGCGCTGCGCTGGGAAGCGGCCCGCAATGGTCAGTTGTTTCCTCATCTTTATGGGGCCTTGCCACTGTCGGCCGTGATCGCCTGCGATGACTTGCCACTGGTGGATGGTGGTCACCAATTTCCGCCGCTCGATCATGAGCGGTGTTAATATTCCCGCCTTGAAGGCCCTGTGGCAGCATAAACGCTGGCTGGCCTTGTTGCCGATCAGTCTTTGGCTGTTGGCAACGATAGCGCCGGACCAACCCTGGGACGGCGATGGTGAGCTTTACATTCTTAATGCCCTTAACATCCTGAACGGACACCCTTATGCCGCCACCCTTTACCAGGTGAATCCCGCCAATGCCCTGCATCCTGCGGCCTATCCCCCAGGCCTGCCTTTACTGCTCGTTCCCTTATTGGGAGCTGTCGGCGTAAACTATTTTGCAATAAAGTTTCTGCTTGTAGCGTTTTTTATTGGCGCGTTGATCGTTTTATTAAAAATAGCTGAAAATCATCTTAATGATAATACTGTTGCGACATTGCTTATAGTAATTGGCTTTAATCCATATATTTTTTATTTTAAAGATATCGTATTTTCTGAGCTTCCATTTTTATTTTTTTGTTACTTACAATTGTTTGCGTTTTCTTGTTTAGACCGGCCTGGGCAGCCGCGCTTAGCTCGCCTTCCCGCCTGCGGCTGGACGCTGGTTGGGGCGGGGGCCATGGCCATGGCCTATGAAATCCGCGCGATCGGCGTGACCCTTTTTGCCGCACAAGCCTTGCTGTGCCTTATCCGCTCGCGGCCCTTAGCGTTTTATGCTGCGGCTCAATTGCTTTTTGCCGGTCTGTTCGTGGAAATGATCAATCATTTTTTTCCCGCAGATCTTGCAACCTATGCCGGATATTTTCAGGGTCACGCGTTAAGCGGGCTGATGATGGCGCCGATCCACGCCGTCCTGATTTATCTTGATGCCCTTGGCGCATTGCTGGTGGGTGACCAGGCCATTCTGCCGTCAGCCCCGATTGGCGGTTTTCTTGTTTTAGCTTTCTTGGCTATCGCAGTGCGCCACCGAAACCGCCTTGGACTGACCGAAATATTTGTCGGCACTTACCTCGCTGCCCTGCTTTTTTATCCGGTTGCTGAAGAGCCGGCCCGCTATGCCTTGCCGCTTTTACCGTTGCTCTTGTTGGGGCTTTTTCGGGCGCTGCTCAGCAATCCCGGTTCCCCTTGGCGCGCCCAGCTGGCTGGCACAGCTCTTTTCCTGATTGCTTATCTGCCACAATATCTCCAGGCAAGCAGCGCCGAGGCGATCTCGGTAACGGGCCCTGAAGCCCGCGCTCTATACCAAAAAATCGATGCCATAGTCCCCAGGGACGCGGTGGTGCTGTGTGCGAAGCCGACGATTATCGCGCTGCATGGACAAAGACAGGCGACCAATGCGCCCAAGCAACCCAGCCCAGACCAATTCTGGCATTTCGTCCAAGAAAGGCGGGCCAGTTGGCTGATCGAGTTGCAGACACCTTTTTATGAGCCGCTGTCCACGCTGATGCCGGCTTTGGCTGACGGACTTGATCCGGTTTTCCGCAATCGCCTGTTCGCGCTTTATCGGCTCCACCCGCCATGATCCAGATCACGCGTTCCATCACCCTGGATGACAGCGAAATCGAGTTGACCTTTATCCGAGCCTCGGGTCCGGGCGGACAAAATGTCAATAAAACCGCGACGGCCGTTCAGTTGCGCTTTGACGTCCGCAAGTCACCCTCGCTTCCTGACAGCGTCAAGGAGCGTCTGGAACGTCTGTCCGGTCGACGTCTGACTCAGGATGGCGTTTTGGTGATCGCGGCGCAGCGCTTCCGCACCCAGGAACGAAATCGGGAAGATGCCTTGGCCAGATTGACTGCCCTGATCCAAGAAGCCGCTATCCTGCCGGTCACGCGACGCGCGACCCGTCCCAGCCTGGGATCAAAGCGCCGCCGCCTGGAAGCGAAGAGCCATCGTTCCGACGTTAAAAACCTAAGATCACGACCCGACAAGGAATGACTAATAAGCCAGCATCGTCTTAATCATTACCTCGCCGGTCCAGGGGCGACCCAGCCCTTCTTCTGCCGCATCATGAATAATTTGTTTGGCCAGTTTCATTCCCAGACGGGCTGAGCGCAAATCTTCAAATTTTGCTTCCGGCAAATCCTGACTGGCATTTTTGACGATGGTGGTACGAATGCCTTCCAGCGCCGCCGTAGTCTTTTCGTCGGATGGAGTCAACCAGGCATCAATGCGGATATGATGCCAGCCCCCGTCGTCGCGCGGCAGAGCCAGCACAATAGGCGGCAAAACGACCGTGTTGGGCTGCTTCAGGATTTTGGGGTCGGCCGTCTGCCCGCCGAGATGAATTTCCCGGGCGGTTACCGGGCTCGAAAGACAGATCCCCACCGCCAAACCAGCCGTTAAAAATCGACCGAGTAACGACTTTACCGCCATTTTTGGGAAATCCGCCTCAGAGAAAACTCGTAAATATTTTCAAAACTATAGAGTTTTGTTTTAGAGCAGACAACTGTGACAAACTTGGCTATTTATTAATTTAAGTTTAACCAACGAACGAATGGTCGCAATGAGCAAACGCTTGGTCCTGGCGGCGGCTGCCGCCTTTATGATCGCTCTGGTTCCATCGGCTTGGGCCGAAGAAGAGCATAAGTCCTCTGAGCCGCCCAAAGAGGGGCATGGGGAAGCCAAAAAGCCGGCCAAGGGAAAAAAGGGGGAAGAACCCACGGCGAAGAATGAGATCCAAGCCAAAGTTCCCGGTACCTATCTCGCTTTGTCAAAAATCCATTTGGTCATAGAAGAGAACGCCACCGGAATCGCCCGCTCGCTTGAATTGGAGGCCTGGCTTGAACCCGCTGATGAGGTTCAGTTGGCGCTGGCCCGTAGTGCCAAAAAGCAAATCATGGCCGCTTTGAATGAAAACCTTGCTGCTTATAATTGGGAGGCCTTCAAGGACTCAAAGAAAGGCATCGACGTCGCCAAAGCGGTCGTCAAAGAAACCGTTGAAAGAGTCGCTAAGGCCAAAATCGAAGATGTGATTATCAAGACGCTGGTCTTGAAATAAATCCTTTGGTTACGCCGTCAAAATTCAATGAACGAGCGCAAAAGGATCAGACTGCCCATGGCCAAAAAATAGAAACAGGCCAGCACCCCGGCAAAAAAGAAGACATTGCCTAAGGTCGGCAAGCGGTGCAACCGTCCCTCGACAGCACGCCGCTCGGACGAGCGGCGTTCGCTTCCGCCCACGACCGTAAGAAACAAATTGCGGTGAAACCAGGGCAGGCTGAAACGAATATTGATGGGATGGCGCTTCCAGGTTACCGCATGGCCGGCTTCCCAAAGCTGAGCCCGTTGTTCCGGCGCCAATTCATCAAAAAAAGAAGGGGGTAGGCGCGCCAGAAGCTCGGCGAGACCGTTGGACTCTGATGGCCCGGACATGATGATCCTCCCGCGGATAGGCGCCCCGATGGAATTCCGCAAAAAGCGAAGCAACCGATGATAATCTAAAACAATTCATGTCCAGAGAAAATTGTCGGTCACACTTTATTCTGGGTTAAGCCTTGTAAATCGGCCAAGGCTCTCTACGCTTATTAGCAATGAACGGCAATAAGGGGGGAATAGCCGTGACTCAACGAATTGATCAATTAAAAGCTGATTTGGTTGAAAAGGTGGTGGGTTTTGCCCGCCAGCGTTTGGATAGTGGCCCCGCTCAGTCAGCCGAGCGCCTGCTAAGGCGCTATTATATCAATGTCGCCCCCGAGGACATGGCGCATAGCGACGCGGAAACGCTTTATGGCGCGGGAATGGCTTTGTTTGCTTTTTCCCGCCAACGCACCCCTGGCCAGCCCAAGGTCCGGCTTTATCAACCGCGCGCCGATGAACATGGGTGGGATTGCCCGCACAGTGTCATCGAAGTGGTTTTCGATGATTCACCGTTCCTGGTAGATTCGGTGTCGGCACTGCTGCAGGCGCGCGACATTACCATTCATCTGCTGGTTCACCCGGTTTTGCGGGTAACCCGCGATGAGGCGGGCAACCGCGTGGATCTTGACGAGGGCGGACCGAACGAAAGCTTTATGCATATCGAGATCGACCGCCAGCCCGCTGGCCCAAATATCGGGGCCCTGGTGGATGAAATTATTGGCGTCTTGACCGATGTGCGGTTGGCGGTAAACGACTGGAAACCGGTGCGCCAGAAGGTGGAAGCTGTCATCGCTGAAATCGACAGCTTGCCCGAAAAGGGTGACCCCGAAGAGCGCGCGGAAACGCGTGCCTTCTTGCAATGGATTCATGACGACAATTTCACTTTACTTGGCTATGGCCTGTTCCGCTTCGAGGAAACCGGGCCAAAAAGCAAGAAAGAGAGCGCCATCACGCTTGATGAAAGCAGCAGTTTAGGTCTGATGCGCCAGACATCGCGGCCGCTCTTTGACACCGAACATGGTCCGATGCCCCCAGAGCTGCAGGTTTTTCTCTCGCGTCCCTATCTGTTGATGCTGGTCAAGGCGGATCGCTTGTCGACCGTCCATCGCCGGACTGGCCTGGATATTGTCGGCATCAAACGTTTTGACCAAAGCGGCAAGGTGATTGGGATGCATGCCGTCATTGGGTTGTTTACCCACTCGGCCTATACCTTGTCACCGCTCATGATCCCGATGCTGCGGCGTAAGGTACACCAGATCCTGGAACGCGCCGGGTTTGCTGCCAATAGCCATGATGGCAAGGCCTTGCTGGCCATCTTGGAAAACTATCCCCGTGACGAGCTGTTGCAAACCAGCAAAGACGCGCTTTTTGAAACGGCGCTGGGAATTTTGCGCTTGCAGGAACGTCAAAGAGTCGCCGTGTTTTTGCGCAAGGAGGAGTTCAACCGCTTTTTTTCGGCCCTGGTATTTGTGCCCCGTGATCGCTACGACACGCGTCTGCGGCAAGAGATCCAGGATATTTTACAAGAGGTTTGCCAGGGCCGGATCGGCAATTGGTATACCCAGCTGGGCGACAGCCCGCTAGCACGCCTGCACTGCCTGGTACGAACCGACCCGCGGCAAATTCCCGAGGTGGACCTGGGCGCTCTCGAGTCACGGCTCGCCGATGCCGCCCGATCCTGGAATGATCGTCTGCAGGAAGCCTTGATTGACGCGCATGGTGAAGATCAGGGTTTGACCCTCTATCGTCGCTGGGGCCGCAGTTTTCCCGCCGCTTATCGCGAAACGACGTCACCGCGCTCGGCTTTGTTTGATGTTGAGCATATCGAAGCGGCCCGTGACGGACTTGGCTTGCATCTTTACCGTCCCTTAGAGTCCCCTGAAAATGAAATCCGCTTTAAGGTCTATCGCGCCCTGCAGCCGGTCGCGCTGTCCGATGTCCTGCCATTATTTGAACATATGGGCTTTCGGGTGATTTCCGAGGTTCCGCACCAATTGTCGGCAGCGGACGGAAGTGCCCTCTGGATTCATGATTTCATCATGACCAATGTCGATGGATCTTCCATCAGCGTCGAAGCGATCCGCACATCCTTTGAGGATGCTTTTCGGGCTCTTTGGCAGAACGAAGCCGAGGACGACGGGTTTAATCGCCTGATTATCAATGGTGGCCTAAAATGGCGTCAAGTGATGGTCCTGCGCGCCTATGCCAAATATCTGCGTCAGGCCGGATCCACCTTCAGCCAGACCTATGTGGAACGCAGCGTCGCCGGCAATCCGCATGTTGCCGCCCTTTTGGTCCGGCTTTTTGAAGCACGCTTTGATCCCGCCGGCCCCAGTGCCGGAACTGATATCTCGGTGGCCATCGACAAGGCGCTGGAGGCGGTGGTCAGTGCCGATGAAGATCGTATTTTGCGACGCTTTCTTAACCTGATCGATGCCACCTTGCGCACCAATTATTTTCAGCGCACCGGTGACGGCGAACCGAAGCGCTATCTTTCCCTGAAATTGGATTCCAAACGGGTGGACGGCTTGCCCTTGCCCCGACCTATGGTGGAGATTTTTGTCTATAGTCCCAGAATGGAGGGCATTCATCTGCGGGGCGGCAAAGTGGCCCGCGGTGGAATCCGCTGGTCGGATCGACCCGAAGATTTTCGCACTGAAATTCTTGGCTTGATGAAAGCCCAGATGGTCAAAAATGCGGTGATCGTCCCCGTGGGGTCCAAAGGCGGGTTCGTCGTCAAACAGCCCCCCAAGACAGGTGGGCGTGAAGCCTTCATGGAAGAAGGCATTGCCTGTTACAAGACGCTGATGCGGGGCCTTTTGGACCTCACCGATAATCTGGCCGGCGGCAAAGTGGCTGCCCCGCCTCTGGTGGTTCGCCGCGATGATGATGATCCCTATTTGGTGGTGGCCGCCGATAAGGGAACGGCGACATTTTCCGATATCGCCAACAGCGTTTCCGCTGAATATGGCTTCTGGGTCGGTGATGGCTTTGCGTCCGGTGGCAGTCAAGGCTATGACCATAAAGCCATGGGCATTACGGCAAAAGGGGCCTGGGAATCGGTAAAGCGCCATTTCCGCGAAATGGGCCGGGATACCCAAAGCCAAGATTTCACCGTGATCGGCGTTGGCGATATGTCGGGCGATGTGTTCGGCAACGGCATGCTGCGTTCCCCCCATATCCGTCTCTTAGCCGCCTTCGATCACCGTCATATTTTCGTCGATCCCGACCCCGAACCCACGGCGGCATTGGCCGAACGCCAGCGCTTGTTTGCCCTGCCTCGTTCCAGTTGGGCGGACTATGATGCGAAATTACTTTCCAAAGGCGGCGGGATTTTTCCGCGCGAAGCCAAGCAAATTCATTTAAGTCCAGAAATTCGTGAACGTTTTGAAATCGAAATGGAATCGCTTGCGCCGACGGAGCTCATTCGAATCTTGTTGACGCAACCCGTTGATTTGCTCTGGTTTGGCGGTATCGGTACCTATGTAAAGGCGTCCAGTGAAAGCAATGCCGAAGTCGGCGACCGCGCCAATGAGGGCCTTAGGGTCGATGGCGGCCAGCTTCGCTGCAAAGTGGTCGGAGAAGGGGCAAATCTTGGATTTACCCAGCGGGGCCGCATCGAAGCCGCTCTGGCCGGCGTGCGTCTGAACACCGATGCCATTGACAATTCGGCTGGCGTCGACTGTTCCGATCACGAGGTCAATATTAAGATTCTGGTCGATGCTGCGCTCGCCGACGGGGATCTGACGGTCAAGCAACGCAACCTTCTGTTGGTGGGAATGACGGAGGAGGTTGGTAAGCTGGTGTTGCGCGACAATTATTTGCAAACCCAGGCCATTTCCGTTTTCGAGGCCCAAGCGACGGAGTTGCTCGACCAGCAGGAACGTTTTATGCGTCTTTTAGAGCGGGCCGGACGGCTGGACCGCTCTGTGGAGTTCCTGCCTGCCGACGACGAACTTGCCCGGCGCGCCCATGCCAATATCGGTCTAACCCGGCCGGAATCCGCGGTTCTGCTGTCATACGCCAAGCTTTGGCTCTATGACGCCATTCTGGACTCTGATTTACCCGACGATCCGTTGTTGTTGGAAGATTTGCTGCGTTATTTCCCCAGCCAGCTCCAGGGGGAACCCTGGCGCAGCCGCATGCAACGCCACCGTCTGAAGCGTGAAATTATCGCGACCTCCGCCACAAATAGCATGGTCAACCGCATCGGCGGCAGTTTCATTGCCCGGATCACGGAACGAACCGGCACCGCCCCGGCTGATGTCGCCCGAGCCTATTTGGTCGTCCGCGATGGCTTCGGACTCCGCGAAGTCTGGTCCGAAATCGAAGCTCTGGATACGCTTGTACCGGCCAGCGTGCAAACTTCTATGCTCCTGGAATCAAACCGTTTGGTTGAACGCGGGATCGGGTGGGTGCTGTCCCACGCCCAGCGCCCCTTGGATATTGGCCGGCTGCGTACCGAATTAGAGCCAGGCATCGTCATGTTGCAAAAGCAGCTTGGGCAGATCCTGCCAACCGCCAGCATGGCCGCTTTGACGGCCAAGGCCGAAGACTATCGTGCCGCCGGGGTTCCGCAAGCGTTAGCCGAGCGGGTGGCCAGCTTGATCGTTCTTGCCTCGGCCAACGATATCTCCCGCATCGCCGGGCGGGTCAATCAGCCGGTTGACCTGGTCGGCCGTCTTTATTTCCTGGTCACGGCCCGTTTTGGCATGGGTTGGTTGCGCGCCGCTGCCGAACGGCTTCCTGGGGGCAGTCACTGGCAGAAACTGGCGGTCGATGCTGTCATTGACGATCTCTATGCGCGCCAAGCCGATCTGACCGCCTCGGTTGCCGGCTCGGCCGGACATTTGGCCGCTGATGAGGCCATGGCCGCCTGGATCGAGCAGCGCCGTGGCGCTGTCGAACGCGCCGACCAACTTTTGGGAGAATTAAAAGCGGCCGGTAAATTGGATCTGGCCACCTTGGTCGTGGCCAGCCATCAATTCCGCGGTCT
>DUZC01000033.1 GCA_013349735.1 Rhodospirillaceae bacterium | reverse complement strand
ACGGAAAAACAACGGATTATTTTCAGCGCCTGCGGCGCAATTTCTTATCCGTTCTTATCCGACCGATCCGCTGAATCCGTGTCAAAAATCCAGTCTGATGACCAAGGCGCGCCGCTTATTATGAGTTCCTGTCCTAAAAGGCCTGTTTGCCCAAGTCTTCCCCCAATTGTAAAGAACTAAAGCCATGGAAGTATTATTGCAATAATCAAGCGCATAATGATAACTCCCATAAAAATAGTTTGTGTTATATTACTTGCTCAGCCAGCCGGCGCTTAAACAGGTCCGGGGCGGCAATATAAGGAATGGGTGTCGAGACACCGCCTGAGCCTCGGATGCCGATGCTGGCAAATCCCAGGATGCGACCGAATATGCTTTGCTCTAAATGACAGCCGTCGATTTTGGAAATCTGCTGTTCGTATGTCGATCTCCGGATGATGCCAAATTTTGCAATGACTCTTTTATTGGTAATTGCCAGCTCTGTGGTTATTACTTGTAGAAATGAAAGTATAAAAGCCAATATGCCGGTAATGATGAGTAAATACCCAATATGCGTTTCCGACATAAAGGTTATGATTCCGACCAATGTTAACAGAGCTGCTCGGGCATAAATCCACCAGTGTAGCTTAGCGCTATATATTACACTTTCATCTTTATTTAGCTGTGACTGAATATAGCTGCTCATAGTGGCGCTCCAGGATCATGCCGTGCAAAAAGCACGTTATACGAGTAAAGCTGTATAGGCAAGACTCGTAAAAAGCGCTATGACTGTGGCGAAGACGGTCAGGCTGTCTGAGCGGCTTTGGCAGCGGGTGATAAAAAATAGAAAACATCCTAGATTATAAGGAGATAATCTTTATGCGTATGCGGCATGTTCTAATAATAACAAGCATTGCTTTTGCAATATCTACAAATGCGAATGCAAGTGATGCATTTTCTATTTCCGCAAATATTGTTAATGGATCCAATGTCCAATCGATTTCCAAGTCATTTGACAGCGTCCAATCAGTCATCAATTTCTTTAACAATAATAAGCTTTCGTCATTTGCCAGCACCTATACCCCAAATTCCGGGGTCAATGCCGCCGTAACCTATCTTGGCGTTCCGGTCTCTTTGTCTTATGCCCAGAACAGCACCTCATTAACCTTTAAGGTGCCGGGGATCGGCCTCAATCAAACTTTTACCGGCAGCAGCCGCGACCAGTCTGCGTCCCAACTGGAAAAATTTCTCAAGGGCAATGGCGCGTCCATCGTCAATCAATTCCAGAAATATCTGACCTCAAATTCCGATATTTCGCCGATCGCCGGCAATCCAGGCAGCCTGCAAAGCACGATGATTGCCAATGGCTTTACTTCGGGCGCGATGAACAGCGCTGCCAATGCGTCGTCGCCAGACGGCAACCGCTTCGGTCTTGGCGTTTCCGCCGGCGAGTTTTCGGTAAAGGGATATTCGGGAACTTCTTACCAACTTCCTCTTTCTTACGCCTACCGCTTTGACAATCCGGGTTGGCAGATCCAGCTGAATATGCCGATTGGCTATCAGCAGATCGGGACAGCGCAAAGCTATTCGGCGCAGTTGGGGGCCGGATTGCAAATCCCGCTGCTAACCGGGGTCGACTGGTATCTGATCCCGACGGTTTCCGCCGGGGCGACGGGATCCGCTGATCTTGGTGCGGCCGGGGTCCTGTATTCCTTTGCCGCCAATAATCGCTACAGCTATCACGCCACCCCTAATCTTACGATCACCTTGGGCAACATGGTCGGTCAGGTGAACAGCAGCAAGGTCACGATCTCTGGCTACAATATCGATCCCGGGGTCCGCAATACCGTCCTGAAGAATGGCCTTTCGGCCGAATATAAAACCGATTGGACCTTCTGGGACGAGCCGCTGTCGATCCGCGCCGGAATGGCTTACACCGACGCCCTGGGCAATAAATTGGCCATTGCCAATTATTCCGAATTTTCTCTCGATTTTGGCACGCTGCCTGGCGAAGACGCGCCTTTCTATAAACGTCTGCGGCTGGGGGCCACCTTTGCCACCGGGGCGGGCTATCAGGCGGCCAGCCTGAATTTTGGCTATCAGTTCTGATCAACGGACCGCCAACGCCCCTTTTCACAAATAAAATTACAGAAAAATTTATCAATCCTGAAAGGCATCATTCATGGATAAAACTTTTCTTCGCCGCAGCCTGACTTGGCTGGCTTTCGCGTCCGGCGTCGCCATTTTGGCCGGTTGCGCCGCGGTTGACGCCAATCTCAGCCATGGCACGCTGGCGGTGAACACCCATCTGTCCGAGACTGTATTTCTTGACCCGGTTCCGCCGGAAAAACGCTCGATTTATGTGACAGTGCGCAACACCTCGGACCATCCCGAATTGGATATCAAGGCCGCCCTGGTGGCGGCGATGGTCCAGCGCGGTTATCTGGTTGTGCAAGATCCCGGCAAGGCCCAGTTCATGTTGCGGGCCAATGTTCTCCAGGCCGGTGAAGTCGATGCCAAAAACAAAGGCGCCTTGATGAGCGCGGCCTATGGCGAGCCTTTGCTCGGTGGGGCGCTGGCCGCCGGGGCAACCGCCGCCGCCGGGGGCAATTCGGCGGCAACCACCGGGGTCGGACTGGGTGTGGCCGCCGCCACCTTTCTTGCCAATCAGGCCTGGCAGCAAAAGACCTATACGGTGGTCACCGATATCGAACTGTCCGCCCGGCCGCTGTCCGGCGCAAAGGTTTCACAAAATACCGCGTCGCTGGCTGCCAATGGAAATAGCAGCGCGAAATTCCAAACCTCTGGAATCCCAACCGGGTCCGGCCTGCAAGCTGGAATGGCAAGCTCGACTTACACCGCCAACGCCCGGGCCGTCACCCAGTCGATCAATGAAGACAGTGACTTCAAGAAATACCAGATTCGGGCCATCGCCTATGCCGATCAGGTCAATTTGAAATTCGAGAACGCGCTGTCCGGGCTGGAAGGAAAGCTGGTTTCGGCCCTTTCCAACCTGTTCGAAGAAGGCCCGCTGCCGAGTGCGGCCCAGGTCGACGCCGCCTTCGCCCCAACCACCGCCTCGTCTGGCAGATCAGCGCCGAAAAAGCCTTAGAGTTTTTCGCAATTTGACTGGATCAAAAAACTGAAAAACTCTTAAGCCCGAGCGGCGCTTGAGCATTGAAAAATCGGAGATTTTTCGTTCGCACAGGAGTGCTAGAGTTCTTCAGTTTGAAACTGAAGAACTCTAGCGAGGTGAGACTATCAAGGCACGGATTTAGCGGAGCCGCTAAATCCGTGTCACCATTCCCAGCGCTTGCCCCGAACGCCTATCCCAGCAGGGGCATCATTGCCGCCACCAGCGGATGTCTGACGATATCCTCGGCCGTCAATCGAACGATAGCCACGCCCTCGAGCGGTTGGAGCCGCTGCACCGCCTCGGCTAAGCCGGAAACGCCGGGCAGCAGGTCCGATTGGTCGGGATCGCCATTGACCACCATGGTGGAATGCCAACCCAGCCGGGTCAGCAGCATCTTGATCTGCATGAAGGTCATATTCTGGGCTTCGTCCACCACCAGAAAACTGCGCGAGATGGTGCGTCCGCGCATATAGGCCAGCGGGGCCACTTCGACCGTGCCGTCTTTGACCATTTGCCGCACTTGTTTGGCCCCCAGCCGATCCGAGAGCGCGTCATAGATCGGCCGCATCCAGGGGTCCATTTTTTCATTGATGTCGCCGGGCAGGAAACCCAGGCTTTCGCCGGCTTCGACCACCGGCCGGGTGATGACGATACGGGCCACCCGCCCGGCGCTCAGGGATTCCACGGCTTTGGAAACCGCCAGATAGGTCTTGCCGGTGCCGGCCGGACCGATGGTGATGGTCAGCGCATGCTCGTCGATGGCCCGCATCAGCGCCTCTTGATTGCTGGTGCGGGGTTTGACGGTCTTCAGATAGCTTTGATCGCGGTCATCGTCTCCGTCGCCATCCAGCGGATGCCAGGCCCGCTCGACCGACCGGCCGTATAGCGGATGGACGTTGTTTTCAGGTTTCGCTTGGGCTGCTTGACGTGGGCGCTTGGCCATGGACGAGGCTCCCTTAAGGGCTGACAAAGAAAAAGCCTCCGCGAAGGGAGGCTTTTAGCAAGCAAAGGCTTGGCATCTTGGTGGCAGACAGGGCCGCAGCGGCTTTAGGCCGCCCGGATCGCTTGGGGGGAGTGGGCGAAACATGGCAACCCACGCTGGGCAATCCTCCGCAACTGCTTACCACACCGCTTAAAATAACCACCGATAGGGCTTGATGTCACTCATTATTGTGTGTGTCACGAAAGAGTCACCCAAGATATGGACAGATGCCTGTCCCTGGGCAGCGCCTTCAGATTTGGGTCATGGGGCGGATATTCACCACGAAGACACGAAGGAATAGGAAGAAAATTCTACTTCGCCTTCTCTTCGTGCCTTCGCGCCTTCGTGGTTAATTCCTTTAAAGCCCCCGCCGTTAATCCCTTTTAAAGCCCCCGTCGATTAATCGCCGACAGCACGGCGCGCAGCGACGCGGCGACGATATCTTCATCCATGCCCACCCCATAAAGTGACCGTCCGTTTGCAGCGATCGCCACATAGGCCACGGCCTTGGCATTGGCGCCACGGCCGATGGCATGTTCGTGATAATCTACCAGCTCCACCGCGATGCCCTGCTTGCTCAGGCCATCGATAAAGGCGTCGATGGGACCATTGCCGGTCCCGCGCAAACTGATTTCCTCGGCGCCATTGCGCAAGCTCGCGACCATATGACCCTGTTCGCCCAGATGGTCGAAATGATGGGCCACCAGATCCAGCGGTTGGCGCGCCGCGAGATAGGCCCGTTCGAAATGCTGCCAGATTTCCTGAGCGCTGAGTTCTTTGCCGCTGGCATCGGCCTCTTTTTGCACCAGCTGGGCAAATTCAACCTGCAAGCCCCGCGGCAGGGACAGCCCGAATTCCGCTTCCAGCAGATAGGCGACTCCGCCTTTGCCCGACTGGCTGTTGATGCGGATCACGGCTTCATAGCTGCGGCCAAGATCGGCGGGGTCGACCGGCAGATAGGGCACTTCCCAGAGATTGCTGCCGGATTGGCGCAACGCCGCCAGCCCCTTTTTGATGGCATCCTGATGCGAGCCGGAAAAAGCGGTGAATACCAGAGCACCGGCATAGGGATGGCGCGGATGCACCGGCAATTGCGTGCATTGCTCGGCGATGGTGACGATCCGGTTGATGTCCGACATCGCCAGGCCGGGATCGACGCCCTGGGTAACCATATTCATCGCCATGGTGATGATATCGACATTGCCGGTGCGCTCGCCATTGCCGAACAAGGTGCCCTCGATGCGTTGGCCCCCGGCCATCAAGGCCAGTTCGGCGGCGGCCACTGCGGTGCCGCGATCATTGTGGGGATGAATGCTGACAATCAGATGGTCGCGGTCGCGCACATGGCGACAGAACCATTCGATCTGGTCGGCATAAATATTGGGCGAGGCCATTTCGACCGTGGCCGGCAGATTGACGATCATCGGCTGTTGTGGGCTGGGACCCCAGGCCGCCATCACCGCTTCGGTGATGGCGATGGCGAAATCCAGCTCGGTCCCGGTGAAGCTTTCCGGCGAATATTGGAACTGAACTTTGGTCTCGGGATGCTGGGCGGCCAGTTCACGGATCAGCCGGGTGCCGCTGACCGCCAGTTCGGTGATGGCGGCGCGATCGGCCCCGAAGACCACCCGGCGCTGCAATTCCGAGGTCGAGTTATACAGATGAATGATGACATTTTTTGCGCCCCGGACCGCTTCAAAGGTGCGGCGGATCAGGGCCTCGCGCGATTGGGTCAGCACCTGCACGGTCACGCCGTCGGGGATCAGATTTTCCTCGATCAACAGCCGCAGGAAATCAAAATCGGTCTGCGACGCGGCCGGAAAACCCACCTCGATTTCCTTGAACCCCATATCCAGCAACAATTCGAAAATCTGACGCTTGGCGCCGGGGCTCATCGGTTCGATCAGCGCCTGATTGCCATCGCGCAGATCGACGCTGCACCAGAGCGGGGCCTGGGTTATGGAGCGGTTGGGCCATTGACGGTCCGTCAAGGCGATCGGGGCGAAGGGGCGATATTTACCAAAGGGCATTTTATTCATGACATCTCTCCTGCAAAAGAAATTTGGGGTGGCTCAGGAGAAAGTCAAAGTCGTGCCAGATGGCGTAACCGGGCCAGGGTCAGACGGCAGTGCCGTGACGGTGCGATAAGCGCGAAGCGGGAAGAAACCATGATGAGCAGACCCAAAAGTGAAGACGGCAGCGAGGAAAACCCGGACTCAGACCGAGGCCGGGCAAGGAAGTCGAAGCGCTGCGTATTTTTGCGTCAAAATGCTCATGGACCTCTTCATAGCATTATCGGTCCTTCAGGTCCATCAACTCGATATTGCGCCGGGCGGCATCGGCAGCAGCCGAGGTCGGGGCGATTTCCAGCACCTTGCGCCAATCCTGTCTGGCTCCATTGTCATCGCCGCCCAGACGTTTAAGAATTCCGCTTTCCAGCCAGGCATCCTGATAAAGCGGGTCAAGCGACAGGGCTTTGGCGATATCGGCGGCGGCCCCCTTCGGATCGTCGAGAAAACGTTTGGCACTGGCTCGAAAGGTCAAAGCATCGGCGCGATTGGGGGCGCCGACCAGCGCCTTGTCGAGATCACTCAACGCTTCCTTGTAATTTTTTGCTTCGGCCAGGCTTTCCGCCCGGTCGACCAGCAGATCGGGTGCGTCGGGCACCAGCTGCAGCGCCGCCGACTGCGCCGCATAAGCCCGTTCCGGGTTTTTCGCCACCAGCCAGGTCTGCCCGGCCTGGGCCAGCATGCCGGCGCGCAGCACCGCCGAGGCGTGGCTTTCTTTGGCCATCTCCTCAAGGCGGGTGGCGGCTTCGTCATATTGGCGCAGTCCGATCAGGGCGATCGCCCCGCAATGGCGCGCCGCCTCGCCGCCACCCAGGCTGGCCCAGGCCAGGGATTCCTCCCAGCCTTCGGTGGGGTTTTGCCGGGCCAGGGCAACGCAATGTTTATACTGGACCGCGTCGTCGATGGCTTCGCCGGCCTTGGCCGCCGGCGTGGCAGGCGTTTCTTTCGCCGGGCTGGGGCTATCCTTGGCCATTATCGGGGTGAACCAAAAAGCCCCCAGCAGCGCCAAGGGGAAAAGACAGGTTTGAATTCGGAAATCGCCGCCACGCATAAGCTTGTCCAACCAGGGAAGGGAAGACTACAGTCCCAGCTGGCGCAAAATTTTTCAAGGACCAGCGTGACCCAGCGTCTCTTCTGTTTTGGCTTCGGCTATAGCGCCCAGGCCCTGGCCGCCTGTCTGGATCCTGCGCACTGGCAGGTCAGCGGAACCGCGCGCAGCGCTCAACCCGGTCAATGGCTTTTTGAGCGCCGCCATCCATTGCCCGAGGCGGCCTTGCAGGGCGTCACCCATTTATTGATCTCTATTCCGCCCGATGCCGAGGGCGACCCGGTGCTGGACGGCTGCGGCGATGCGCTGCTGGCCATGGCCCCGTCTTTGCGTTGGATCGGCTATCTGTCGACCACCGGCGTCTATGGCGATCATGGCGGCGATTGGGTGGATGAAAGCACACCGCCGAAGCCCTCGTCACCCCGGGCCCAATGGCGGGTCGCAGCAGAACAAGCCTGGCTGGCCCTGGCGGATCGCCTGCCGGTTCATATCTTTCGTCTGGCCGGAATTTATGGCCCCGGGCGCAGCAGCCTGGATGATCTTAAGGCCGGCACCGCCCGGCGCATTCTTAAACCGGGCCAATGGTTCAGCCGTATTCATCGCGACGATATCGCCGCGGTCCTGCTGGCCTCGATGCAGGCACCGCGGCCCGGACGGATCTATAATGTCTGCGATGACGAAGCGGCGCCGTCCCCGGATGTTATCGCGTTTGCCGCCCGCCTGCTGGGCATCGACCCGCCGCCCTTGGTTCCCTTCGACCAGGTCCCGCTTTCGCCCATGGCGCAAAGCTTCTGGGCCGACAATAAGCGGGTGCGGAATGACCGGCTGCATAATGAGCTGGGCGTCACTTTACGCTATCCCAGCTATCGCGAAGGGCTTAGCGCCATCGCCGCCACCCTAGATTTATGAAGAGTTCATGAATTTACCCGCAAAATCTGGGGGTTTGCGCCGATTTTTCACGGAAGGGCTTGCCTTTTTGGTAAAAACGCCAATATTATTGTGCAGTGCAGCAATTTTTGGTGCGACATGCTTCGTGAATGGATTCAAAATATCCCGCCCTCTTTGTTACGGCAGATTCTTGCCGATGAACGGGTGCAGGGAAAACTGATCTGGCGTCTGGCCTTGGACGAGTTTGCCCGTCGTAACAGCAGCAGCGCCGCCGCCTAGCCAACCTTGGTCAATCTGTGTATAGTGCGCCGCCTTGCCCCGCCGGTTACTTCGGCCAGGCTCGGCAAAAAGCATTCTGATCGCATAAAACAAGCAGGAAGAGAGACACTGCCATGGCGCTGATCCCCGTAAACCGGGCCACTCTTGGTGACAAAAAACTGAAGCCGGTAACCTCTTTTGCCTTTGCGGCGAAAACGCCGCTTTGTGAAATTGTTGCCGCTGAATTCTACAGCGCCGCCACCGGGGTCCCGATTTTATTTTCCGGCCAGGGCGATATGCTGGTGCCGGTTGCGCTGATGAGCTTAAACGGGGTTGACAATCTGTTTGTCGAAAGCAACGGGGCCTGGTCGGGGGTTTATCTGCCGGCGGTTCTGAACCGCTTTCCCTTTGTTGCGCAAAACAATGCCGATGGCACGCCGGGGCTGTTTATCGATGACAGCTGCGGCTTACTGTCTGACGATCAGGGTGTCCCGCTGTTTGGGTCCGACGAGGCCTCGGACCAGGCCAGTCCGGTGGGGCGGGCCTTGCAGAACGTTCTTAGTCTGGACAGTCAGACCCGGCCAACCCGTGATCTGGTGGCCAAAATCGCCGCCACCGGCATTCTGCAGTCGGTCAGTTTAAGCCCCAATGCCAGCCCGGAGGACAAGCCGGTTGCCGGTCTGCAGGCGGTGAATCAGGCTTTGTTCGACGCCTTGCCCGATGCCACGATTCTTGATCTGCGGCGCAGTGGGGCCTTGCCGCTGATCTATGCCCATTTGATCTCGTTGGGTCAATTGGCCCCGATGAAGGCCCGTCATGATATCCGGCAGGCAGCGGCTGGCTGATTAAGCGGCTGATCAATAGCGCAGGCTGCCGTCCTGCAGGCGCTGTTCATCGCGGGTGGCCATCTCTTCCACCAGTTGGGCAAAGGACATCTGGCGCTGCCAGCCCAGCTGGCTTTGCGCCTTGCTGGCATCGCCCACCGAAATATCCACCTCGGCGGGGCGGAATAGACTGGGATCGATGCTGATCAGCCGATTGCCGGTCTTGCGGTCGATCCCGATTTTGTCGCAGCCCTCGCCCTCCCAGACCAGCGGAATGCCCAGCGCTTCGGCGGCGCGATCGATAAATTGCTGTACCGAATGCACTTCGCCGGTGGCCAGGATGTAATCATCGCCCTCCGGTTGCTGGACCATCCGCCACATGCCTTCGACATAATCGCCGGCAAAACCCCAGTCGCGCTTGGCATCCAGATTGCCCATGCGCAATTCGCTGGCCTCGCCGCGTTTGATGCGGGCCAGACCCAAAGTGATCTTGCGTGTAACGAAATCACTGCCGCGCAAAGGCGATTCGTGATTGAAGAGAATGCCCGAGCAGGTATGCAGCCCATAGGATTCGCGATAATTGACGGTGATCCAATGGCCGTACAATTTCGCCACCGCGTAAGGGCTGCGCGGATGAAAAGAGGTCGATTCCCGTTGCGGCACCGCTTGCGCTTTGCCGAACATTTCCGACGACGAGGCCTGATAAAAGCGGGTGCCCGGCGAAACCTGGCGGATGGCCTCAAGGATCAGGGTCACCCCCATGCCATCGACATGACCGGTATAGATCGGCAGTTCGAACGAGGCCGAGACAAAGCTTTGCGCGGCCAGATTATAGACTTCGTCCGGGCGCGTTTTTTCTATGACTTTCTGAACATTGGAAAATTCCAGCAGATCAAACTCGATGAACTGGACATCGCCGGCGATGCCCAGATCGACCAGCCGCCAATTATTGATCGAGGCGGTTCGCCGCACCGCGCCCCATACCTCATAGCCCCGTTCCAGCAAAAGCCGGCTGAGATAGGCTCCATCCTGGCCGGTAATCCCGGTGATCAGGGCGCGTTTGGTCATAATCTGAACTCTCCATCACAGGCCGGGTGAATCGGCCCTGGCGACCATAGCCGAGAAAAATTAGGACGGCCAGTCCGGGGTCATGAGTTTGCTTTGGCCTGGGCAGATCCGGGTTGCTGGCGTTATAGTCCGCCCGGCATCTGTCAGCCGAGGAGCCCATGCCCCCGACCCCCTATGGCCGCCGCCGCCGCCGCGCCACATCTTTGTCCGAGGCCCTTAGCAATGCTGTGCATCTGGTGGGGCGGGGTCTGCGTTATTACCGGGCCCATGGTTTCAAGGCGACTTTGCGCAAGATCACCGGATTGCCGGGCTATCGGGTCTGGTGGCGGCTTTATGGCCGCCTGCGTCCGGATGACCGGGACGCGATCCAGGCGGCCTTGCCCAAGCTGGCGCTGCGCCCGCTGATCTCGGTGGTGATGCCGGTTTATAATCCGGCGGATATCCTGCTGCGCCGGGCCATCCTTTCGGTACGCGAGCAAATCTATCCGCATTGGGAGCTCTGCGTCGTCGATGATGGCTCGAATGATCCTTTGGTGATCGAGACGCTGGCCGAACTGGCCGCCAGCGATGCCCGCATCAAACTGCACTATCGGCCGGCCAATGGCGGCATTGTCGCCGCCACCAATCAGGCATTGTCGATGGCCAGCGGTGATTTCGTCGCCTTCATGGATCATGATGACGAAATCCCCCCCGAGGCGCTTTTTGTTCTGGCCAAAGCGATTATCGACCATCCCGATGCGGCGCTGATCTATAGCGACGAAGACAAAATCGATCTGGGGGGGCATCATTTTGATCCTTATTTCAAGCCCGACTGGAATGAGGATTTTTTTTACAGCCAGAATTTCATCAACCATCTTTGTGCGGTCCGGCGCAGCCTGCTGACCGAGCTCGAGGGGCTTCGTCCGGGCTTTGAGGGCGGCCAGGATTATGATCTGGTTTTACGGGTGGTCGAGCGCTTGCGCCCGTCGCAGATTTTGCATATCCCCCGGGTGCTGTATCACTGGCGCCAGCTGTCTTCCTCTTTTTCGCATGTCAGTCTGTCGGCGGCCACCGATTCGGCCAGGCGGGCGGTGACCGAGCATCTGGCCAGGCGGGCCATAAAGGCCACAGTGACTCCGATCACCGAAGATGACCGCTATCAGCGGGTCCGCTATCCCTTGCCCGATCCCGCGCCCCGGGTCTCGCTCATCATCCCCACCCGGGACCGGGTTGAATTGCTGCGCCAATGTGTTGACGGTCTGTTGGACGGCACCGATTACCCCGATTACGAGATTATCATCGTCGATAATGACAGCCAGCATCCGGCCAGCCATGCCTATTTTGCCCAGCTCAAGCGCCGTGGCGTGCGGGTTTTGCATCATGGGGGGCCGTTTAACTATCCCGCCCTGAATAATGGTGCGGTGGCCCAGGCCAGCGGGGACCTGATTTGCCTGCTCAATAATGATATCAAGATCATCCATGCCGATTGGTTGCGCGAAATGGCCAGTCAGGCCTGCCGTCCGGAAGTCGGCGCCGTGGGGGCCAAGCTTTATTATGCCGATGGCACCATCCAGCATGTCGGCGTGGTTATTGGCATGGGCGGGATTGCCGGCCATATCAATCAATTTCTGCCGCGCCAGGAATTGGGCAATCATCAGGATGTCAATCTGGTCCGCGAGGTTTCCTGTGTGACCGCGGCCTGTCTTTTGCTGCGCAAAGAGGTCTTTGCCGAAGTCGGCGGTTTGGATGAAGCGCTGGCGGTGGCCTTTAATGATGTGGATTTTTGTCTGCGTATCCGGGAAAAGGGCTATCGCATTATCTGGACCCCGTTTGCCGAACTCTATCATCTGGAATCGGCCAGCCGCGGCAGCGATTTGACCGCCGAGCAACTGGCCCGCTGCCGCCGGGAAGAACAGTTCATGCGCGATCGCTGGGGTCAGGCCCTGTTGCGGGATCCTTTTTATAACCCGAATCTGACCCTGGAAAGCCCGCGGGGCGGGCTGGCCTTTCCGCCAAGACTGCCCAAGCCCTGGGAGTCTTGACAGCCCCCCTGAGTTTAGCTAATCTTTCCTAGCTAATTTGCGAGGCCGAAATGGATGCCGTAACGATTCATACCGCTAAGACGACTTTGTCGCAGCTTATCGCGCGGGTTGAAGCCGGCGAGGAGATCGTCCTGGCGCGCGGAGCCAAGCCGGTGGCCAAGCTGGTTCCCCTGAAGCCGACAGTCAGCAAGCGGCAATTCGGCGCATTGAAGGGCAAATTGTCGGTAGCCGACAGTTTTTTTGACCCGCTACCCGAGGACGAACTGGCCCTCTGGGGTCTGTGATGGCGGCGCTTTTGCTCGACACCCATGCGCTTCTTTGGTGGCTTGCGGGCGATCCTGGCCTTTCTCAACCCGCCAGGACGGCCATCGGCAATGAAGAAAATGCAATTTATATCAGCGCCGCCACAGCCTGGGAGATTGCAACCAAATTTCGGATCGGGAAACTGCCGGATGTCACATCCCTGATTGACGATTTGGATGCGATCATTGCCAGCCAGGGCTTTAAAGCTTTGCCGATCAGTCTTCGGCATGGACAGGTTGCTGGCAGCCTTCCCGGGCCTCATAAGGATCCCTTTGATCGCATGCTGATGGCGCAGGCGATGCTTGAGGGGATGGTCTTGATCTCCAATGAATCGGCATTCGATCGTTACGGGGTTCGCCGGCTTTGGTGAGGGCGCCACACCCTTTCCCCGCCGGTGTTGCCGGCGCAGCCGGGATAAACCCAAACCCAGCGATAGGCCGGAAAAAAATTCTTTGGCTGCGAAGGCAGTCACAAATTGACAAAGTAACCGCGGTTGGATACACCTAAAGCGAGACAATACAAAATGAGTAACTCGCTATGCGTGTTGTTGCTGATACCTATATTAGCCCCTGGAAGGGCGCGCTCGAGCACGCCTTGCCTGAGTTTTTGCAATTCT
>DUZC01000032.1 GCA_013349735.1 Rhodospirillaceae bacterium | reverse complement strand
CCCAGCCTCCCCGAACTAATTGCGGCGCGTTACCCAGCTTGAGTGCCCGGGGTTTTGCCCCTGTTACCCAGAGCGGCGCTTGAGCATTGAAAAATCGGAGATTTTTCGTTCTCACATGAGTTCTAGAGTGCTTCAGTTTAAAACTGAAGCGCTCTAGTAACGGCCAGATCCAAAGCGCTTGGCCAAACCGATGTCGTCAAGATCGGCCAGGGCTTCAAGGGGCGCGACCGAGGCTTTAGCAACGGGTGGGACAGGCGCGCTGGGCCGTTTTTCCGCGACCGGTTCGATCAGTGTCGACGATTGGGCCATGACCAGCAGCGAATCCTGCGAAAGACTGGAAACAAAACTGTCGTTTTGTCCCGTCCCGTAAGGGCTTGTCATGGCTCTCGCATAGATGAATCCATAAGTGGGATAGACCTTTGTTCCAAAATCCCCGGTCATGGCATTCCAGACGCGGACTTCCGTCCAGTCATTGCGCGGCGATATATCGGTAACCGCCACCATCTTGGCGATTTGACCCCGACCACTGCCCCGATGGGGCGCCCAATTGGCATGGTTTACCAGAACTTCACGGCTGCTGATGACCTGGGCTACGACCGCGACATGTCCATAGCGCATACCGCCATGCTTTTTAAAGACAACCACGGCGCCGACCTGTGGGGCCTGGCCGCGGTCATATTGGCCAAGGGCCGCGGTCCACCAGGTCCAGGCATCCCCCCTTAGGCTGATCCCCGATACTTCCCGTGCAAATGGCACACATTGCAACGCCCTGGCATCCAGGGCGGTTAACAGGACCAGAAAAGCAAGAAAGGCCGCAATGGTTAAGCGGAACTGATGCACTCAGACCCTCCCCGTCGCTGAGCATCGGACCTAGCTAATCCTGCAATTTTATGGGGGTAAAGGCAACAAGCTATTTATAGAGTGGCCGGTGATAGAAAATTTCTTAAGAACAGATACAGCCATTGCGGGTAATTATAAAAAAACATGACCGAAGCTGAACGAGGTCGAAGGCGTGACTTTGCGAGTCCTGCCGTTTATAAACAGACCATGATTGTGCAGCGACACTTCCTGTTGAGTCTGGTGCTTTTGGGCTTGGCCCAGGGGGCCTCTGTTTTGGCCGAGACTGACGAGGGGGTCTCGGCCTTGCAGCGTGGCGATTATTCCAAAGCCATGGAGATTTGGGCCCCGGCCGCCGAAGCCGGCCAGGCGGCGGCTCAATATTCCTTGGGCTATTTATATCAATTTGGCCTGGGTGTGTCGGCTGATTTGGGCAAGGCCAAGGAATGGTACGAGAAAGCCGCCTTAGCCAATAATGCCGATGCGCTCTATGCGCTGGGACTCATGTATGAAACCGGGAAATCCGGTCGCAAGGATCTGAATGAAGCTTTGCGGCTTTACCGCAAAGCGGCGGCCAGCGGTCAACAAGCCGATGCTGAATATGCCGTCGGTCGGATGATTTTGCGGGGGCGGGGCGTGGCTCGCGACCCGGAAGAGGCGATCAAATGGCTGAAAAAGGCCGCGGAACACAATCAGTCGGCCGCCCAATATATGCTGGGGGCCGCCT
This sequence comes from Rhodospirillaceae bacterium, assembly GCA_013349735.1. GTDB lineage: Bacteria > Pseudomonadota > Alphaproteobacteria > Rhodospirillales > Magnetospirillaceae > DUZF01. The sequence goes on along the minus strand of DUZC01000032.1, from coordinate 11,645 downwards.
GCGAGGCCGGCTGGGGTCTGCCCGCCGATCCGTTGGCTGCCTATTATTGGTATCGCCGTTCGCAAAATGGCGATGCTGTGGAATTGCAGGAACATGATATGGCTTTTCAGCCGCAAATCGCCATAGACGCCTTAAAGCGGCGCCTTTCGGCGGATGACATCCGGGGGATCGAGGCGCGCATCAAAAAAGACGAGCACGCTGTCAAAACGCCCGAGGCGGCGGCGGCAAAGACGCTGCCCCGGGCCATGGACCTGCCGGTGGAAGCCGGCGAGGCTTTGACCCGTTAAGCAGGATAAATCTTTGGCGGGACGCCCCAGATCTCTTGGCCATATTCGGCGACCGTGCGATCCGACGAGAATTTTCCCATTCTGGCGACGTTCAGAATGGCCCGCCGCCCCCATTCCGCCGTATTGACGAACAATTTATCGACCTGGTCCTGCGTTGCCAGATAGGCCGGAAAATCAGCCGTCAGCAGATAGGGGTCGCCACCAAGGGTCAGACTGTCAAGGATGGGTCGGAAACGATCCGGTTCGTCGTCCGAGAAATAGCCATTGCCGATCATCTCAAGGACCTGAGCCAGGACCGGGTTTTTTGCCAGGGCCGCCTGGGAGTCCCAACCCTTACGTCGGGTGGCGGCGACCTCATCGGCGGTCAGCCCGAAAAGGAACATATTGCTTTCACCGACTTCTTCGCAAATTTCAACATTGGCACCATCCCAGGTGCCGATGGTCAGGGCGCCATTGAGGGCAAGTTTCATATTGCCAGTGCCAGAGGCTTCGGTGCCGGCCGTGCTGATCTGTTGGGATAGGTTCGCCGCCGGGATAATAATTTCTGCGGTCGAGACATTGTAATTGGGAACAAAAACCAATTTCAGACGGTTGTTGACCAGCGGATCATTGTTTATGACGTCAGCCACGTCATTAATCAGTTTGATGATCAGTTTTGCCATCTGATAGCCCGGCGCCGCCTTGCCACCAATGATGACGGTCCGCGGGACAAAAGAAGCGGAAGGATTGGTGCGGATCCGATTATATCGGGCGATCACCTGCAGAATATTGAGCAGTTGGCGCTTATATTCATGCATGCGCTTGACCATGACATCAAACAGCGAGTCGGTGTTCAGGGTGATCCCCAGCCGCTGTTCAATCAACTGGGCCAACCGTTCCTTGTTGGCGCGCTTTGCGGCAACGAAAGCGGCCCGAAAGCCGCCATCCTCGGCCAGCGGGACCAGTTTCTGCAATTGAGTGAGATCGTTGATCCAATTTGGCCCGATGGCGCTGGTGATCAATTTGGCCAACTGCGGATTGGCGGCTAATAGCCAACGGCGGGGCGTAATTCCGTTGGTTTTGCAGATGATTTTTCCCGGCTCAAAGCGATCAAAGTCGGCGAAGATCGTGCTTTTCATCAAGCCGGTATGGATTTCCGCGACGCCATTGACCTTATGCGAGCCCACCACGGCCAGATGGGCCATGCGGACACGGCGGTCCCCGTCTTCATCGACCAGCGACATCCGCCGCAACAGATCGGGTTCGCCCGGCCAGCGATGGCGCACCGTGCTGAGAAAGCGCGCATTGATTTCGTAAATAATTTCCAGATGGCGCGGCAGCAAATGCTCGAACAGCGCGACCGCCCAGGTTTCCAAGGCTTCGGGCAGTAAGGTATGATTGGTATAAGAACAGGTTCGGGTGGTGATCGACCAGGCCCGTTCCCAGACCAGGTGATGTTCGTCCAGTAGAACCCGCATCAGTTCGGCAATGGCCATCGCCGGATGTGTGTCGTTCAATTGAATGGCGACAAAGTCAGGCAATTCGTCAAAATTTTGATGAGACACCCGAAATCTTGCAATGATGTCCTGCAAAGAGGCACAAACAAAAAAGAATTCCTGGCGAAACCGCAGCTCTTTTCCATTCGCGGTTGCATCGTTTGGATAAAGAACTTTTGATAAATTTTCGGTTTCATTCTTGTCTCGAACCGACTCTATATAATTCCCTTGATTGAAATATTTTAGATTGAATTCCCGGGTCGATTTTGCTGCCCATAAACGCAGGTTATTTACCGTCTTGCCGCCATAGCCGGGCACCGGGATGTCATAAGCCATAGCCATCACTTCCTCGGCATCAACCCATTGATGATGCCAATGTCCCTGGCCATCCCAATAGCGCACGACCCTTCCGCCGAAGCGGACCGGATACATGACTCCTGGGCGCTGAAATTCCCAGGGATTGCCGAAGCGCAACCAGTTTTCAGGGGCTTCGACTTGCCAGCCCTTTTCAATATGTTGGGTGAACATGCCGAATTCATAATGAATACCATAGCCGAAGCCCGGCATGCCCAGACTGGCCATGCTGTCGACGAGACAGGCGGCCAGCCGCCCCAAACCACCATTGCCCAGGGCCGGCTCGACCTCCCAGCTTTGTAATTCGTCGAGCTCAAAGCCCAGCTGGCTGGCCGCTTCGCGGAAGGCGTCATAAATGCCGAGATTGATCATGCCGTTGGTCAGGGCCCGACCGATCAGAAATTCCATGGACAGATAATAGACACGCTTGACGTCGCGCTCTTCGTAATCCCGCATGCTTTGGATCCAGTGGTCGATCATGCGGTCGCGCAAGGCATAAGCGGTTGCCAGATACCAGCTGCGCGAGGTGGCCTGCAGCGGGTCCTTGCCGACGGAATAAACCAGGTGATCAATCAGGCTTTGCTTGATGGCAGAGACATCATTGCCGGCCGAACGATGGGACGGTGGCAGTGGCGTGACGGTCCTTGCCATGTATAATTCTCCTTAAGGTCAAGGGCTTAGCTTATATGGGACGACAGCAGGTCCGCCAGCCGTTTCAGACTGGGCTCGGAGGTCATTGCCGCCGGATCGAGCGAAAAGCGCCAGCGCCAGTTGGGATGCTGATCGACGGTGCCGGGCAGATTCAACTGCATGGACAAGCCCAGCACATCCTCGAACTGCACCATCAGCAGGCGGGCTGGCGAGCGCGCCAAGTAATTGTAAAGGGCGTGTGCCAGTTGCTGACACTGTTTCACACTCAAGGGGGCGGTGGTCGGAAAGTGGGGGTCCAGCAGCTTTTCTTCGGCCAGGGCGGCCACCAGACGCAGGCGGCTGGTGGCGCGTTCCCTGGCTTCCTCCTCCTCCATGGCCGCCTTAGGATAGAGGGCAAGCCTGGTGCGGGCAGCAATATCGATTCCGGCCCACCAGCCCCCCAGGCTGGGAAGATCATGGGTGCCCAAGGCCACCAGGGTCTGTTCGCTCATTTCATCGGGGCGCTTAAAGCGGTCCTCGGTCTGTTCAAAGACCAGCAGGCGGTAACCCAAGATGTCGCGTTCGGCCATGCGCGCGCGAAATCCGTCGGGGACCGTACCAAGGTCTTCGCCGATGACCAGGCACTGCGCCCGTGCACTGGCCAAGGTGACAAGATGGAAGAGATCGTCGACCGGATACCGGACATAGGCCCCTTCGTCCGCCTTGCAGCCGCGCGGCACCCAATAGAGGCGCTGCAGGCTCATGGCGTGATCGAGCCGCAGGGCACCGGCATGGGACATATTGGCTTCCAGTACCGCCAGCAGGGGTTGGTAAGCGGCCTCTTTGAGCGCCAGGGGATTAAACGGCGCCAAGCCCCAGTCCTGACCCGCCAGATTCAGCGGGTCCGGCGGTGCCCCCACCGAAACACCAAGGCAAAGCAGCGCCTGATTGGCCCAGGCTTCGGCGCCATCCCCGGCGATCCCCACCGCCAGATCCCGGTAAAGGCCTAGCGCCATCCCGGCCGTGCGGCAGGCCTGTTGCGCCTGTTCCAACTGCTCTTCGGCCAGCCACTGCAAATACCAAAAGAAATCGATACGATCCTTGTGGGCACGCGCAAATTGGGTCACCGCCTTACTTTCGGGGTCCTGGTATTTTTTTGGCCAGTCCCGCCAGTAACTCCGGGGCTTTGGGCCTTGCATGAAAAATTCCTGCAATGCCTCAAAGGTGGCAAACGGCCCGATTCTCTGTTCGGACGAGGCCTGAAAACTACGGAACGCCGCCAGCCGCTCAGGAGACTCGCCTTGGGACAGGGATTGCCAGACCCGTTCAAGGACTTCCCGCTTGAGGCGGCCAACCAAGGGGTAGTCCACCTGTTTTGCGCTTTTGGCCGGGGCCAGACGCTTTTGCCAGGCAGGCTGGTGAAACAAGGCCTGCGCTTGAGGGCTGGTCCGGAATTCCGGAACCGCCGCGACATCGATATAGACGATATTCAGACAGTGCCGGCTGGAGGGCGAATAGGGACTGAACCGCTCGGGTTGGTTGGCAAACAAGGCATGCAGGGGGTTGATGCCGATGGTTGAGGCCCCCAGGGTGGCGGCCTGACGACCCAGCGCGGCTAAAGCAGAAAAATCGCCGACACCCCAGTTTTCCTGACCGTTCAGGGCGTAAAGCTGCGTGGCAAAGCCCCAAAACCGCTTGGGGTTGCCTCCAGGCGAATGGGCCTGTGCCGGGGCGACGATCAACGTCATGCTGGCGCAAATGCCGCTGTCGGTTTCGATATGAAAGAGATGGACGCCTGGCCAGGGCATGCCCGGCAGGGATAAACCCAGCCTGCGGTACAGCCGATCCGTCGCCTGGAACTGGCCGATGACCGGCAGTTGGCCGAGATCGGCCTGGCCCCGGTGCAAGGTGCCGTTATCTTCTTGCAGGCTCCAGCGCATCGGTTCATCGGGATGATCCGCCGCCAGCGAGAGCAAAATTGTCGGGGGGGCGTCGTTTTCTTTGGTCACCAGCACCGGTTCAAGCCAGCGGCGCCAGGATCGTGACTCGAGGTCCGCCAGACTTTGCAAAAGGGCTTCTTCGCTTTCGATGGCAAAACCCATGGCCGACAAAAAGGCCCGTTTGGTTGCGTCCGAGACGACCCGATACTGCCCGAAAAAGTCCCACCATCCCTCTTCAATGCCGGCCAGGTTTGCCAGACGATCCAATGCGCTTAAGGTCATTTTTCGCCTCCCCGACCAGGCGCTTTCCGCTGCAAAACCGCCAAAGAGTGGGGCTGAACCACATAATGTTCGCGCGCCGGCGCCGCCCCGGACAGGCCAATGCCGCCGGGAAGGGCCGTGTCTAATTTGACGTCCCAGAGCTTACCGGGGGCTGGTCCTGGTAACGTATAAACCAGAGGTTCGACATAGGCATTCATCAGCACGGCAAAGACATCCCCTTTGGTTTTTTCGCAATCCGGTTCGGCAGCAAGGACAAAGCCAAGCGATCTGGCAAACGGCGCGGTCCAATCATGGGGCGCCATTTCTCCACCGGCAGGGGTAATCCAGGTTACGTCCTTAAGGGGGCGGCCGGAAAGGGCTTCGCCGCTAAAAAAGACGTCGCGGCGAAAAATCGAATGAGTTTTTCTAAGTTTAATCAATTGCTTAACAAAAGAAAGCAGGTTCTCGTCAATATTAGCCCAATCGATCCAGCCAATTTCATTGTTCTGGCAGTAAGCATTGTTATTGCCGCCTTGGCTGCGCCCCATTTCGTCCCCGGCCAGCAGCATCGGCACGCCCTGGGACAAAAGGAGTGTCGCCAAAAAGTTACGCTTCTGTCGAAGGCGTAGCGCGTTGATTATCGGATCTTCAGTCTCGCCTTCCGTTCCGCAATTCCACGAGAGATTTCCGTCGGTGCCATCGCGATTGGCTTCGCCATTGGCTTCGTTATGTTTCTGATTGTAGGTGACCAGATCCTTGAGCGTGAAGCCGTCATGGGCGGTTACAAAATTGACGCTGGCCCAAGGTCTACGGCCGCCCCAGCCAAACAGATCTGACGATGCGGTTAAGCGGGAGGCGAGATCGCCGATCAGCCCGGAGTCGCCCCGCCAGAACCGGCGCACGGTGTCCCGATAACGGCCATTCCATTCCGCCCAGCCGGGGGGAAAGGCGCCGAGCCGGAAGCCGTCGCCGCCCAGATCCCACGGCTCGGCGATCAGTTTGACCCGGCTTAGCACCGGGTCCTGGCGCACCGCGTCAAGAAAGCTTGATCCCGGATCAAAACCGCTATGGCCGCGCGCCAAGGACGGTGCAAGGTCAAAGCGGAATCCATCCACATGCATATCCTCGACCCAGTGGCGCAGCGAATCGGTGACCAGCTGCAAGACGCGCGGGTGAGTCAGGTTCAAACTGTTACCGCATCCGGAAAAGTTTTCATAATAGCGCGGATCGCCCGGCATCAGACGGTAATAAGAGGCGTTGTCGATGCCTTTCATCGACAGGGTTGGCCCCAGTTGGTTGCCTTCGGCGGTATGGTTATAGACCACGTCCAGCACCAGCTCGATGCCGGCTTCATGGAGGCGTTCGACCATCGTCTTGAAATCGCCCTGCGCCGAACGACGATAATAGCGCGGATCCGGGGCAAAAAAGGCGAGCGGGTTATAACCCCAGTAATTGGACAGACCGCGGGCAACCAGCAGGCGTTCGTCGACAAAAGCCTGCACCGGCAGCAGTTCGAGGGTAGTGATCCCCAATTTGACCATATGATCGATGACCGCCGGCTGGGCCAGACCAAGAAAGCTTCCTTTCAAATCGTCGGGGACCAGGGGGTGGCGCATGGTCAAGCCGCCAGGATGCGCCTCATATAGGATGGTTTCCGGCCAGGCAATGGCGGGCCTACGATCATTGCCCCAGGAAAAGGCGGTTTCAACCACCCGGCATTTGGGCAGAAAGCGGCTGTTATCACGACGATCAAAGGACAGGTCTTCTTTGGGATGATCCGTTCGAAAGCCAAAATGATGGTCAGACCAGCGCAACGGGCCGACCAGCTCTTTGGCATAGGGATCGATCAGCAGCTTATGATTGTTGAAGCGATGACCGGCGGATGGGTCATAAGGGCCAGAGACCCGATAGCCGTAAAGTTGGCCGACCCGGCAATCCGGCAAATATCCATGCCAGATCTGATCTGTATATTCCGGCAAAGCAATGCGTTCGATTTCGCGATGCGAGACGGAATCGAACAGGCAAAGCTCGACCTTTTCGGCATGGGCGGAAAACAAGGCAAAATTGACGCCCTTACCGTCCCAGGTGGCGCCCAAAGGATAATTACTTCCTGGCGCAATGCGTTGACGGGCGACCATGATCTAACCCGGATTTTGGAAATCCAGGCTAACCCTAACCCGGATTTCTCGCTCTGTCACGATGGGGCCAGCAGAAACAGGGCGCCCAAAGGTGGCAGGCGCAGTGGCAAAGAGAAGGGTTGACCATGCCAGGGTACCGCCTCGGCGTTGACACCGCCGTCCAGACCAACATTGCTGCCGCCAAAATAGCTCGAATCGGTGTTCAGCACTTCGCTGTACCAGCCTGGCCTGGGAACGCCCAGCCGATAAAACCCGCGTACGACCGGCGTAAAATTAATCACCACGACCAGGCAATGCGCCGGGTCAGCGCCGATGCGGACCCAGGAAATAACCGAATTATCGCGGTCATTGCAGTCGATCCAGGCGAAGCCATGGGGGTCGCAGTCCATGTCATGCAGCGCAGGGTGCTGGCGGTACAGGGTGTTCAGGGCGCGTAAGCAATGGCTTACACCCTGATGCAGGGGGTCCTCCAGCAGATGCCAGTCCAGGCTGTCATCGGCATTCCATTCGCGTTCCTGAGCGAACTCGGCGCCCATGAAAAGCAGCTTCTTGCCGGGATGGGCAAAAAGGAAAGCATAATAGGCTCGCAAATTCGCGAATCTTTGCCAGCGATCTCCCGGCATGCGTCCCAGGATCGATCCCTTGCCATGCACGACTTCATCATGGCTGAGCGGTAGGACAAAGTTTTCCTGGAAGGCGTAAAGCATGCCAAAGGTCAGATCGTGATGGTGATAGCGGCGATGGACCGGATCCTTGCTCATATAGCGTAAAGTGTCGTGCATCCAGCCCATGTTCCATTTATAGCCGAATCCCAATCCACCGAGATGGACCGGCCGTGAGACCATCGGCCAGGCGGTGGATTCTTCGGCGATGGTCATGGCCCCAGGATGTTCGGCATAAACGACTTGGTTGAGCCGACGCAAAAAAGCGATGGCGTCCAGATTTTCGTTGCCGCCAAGCGGGTTTGGGATCCATTCCCCGGCCGCGCGGGAGTAGTCCAGATAAAGCATTGAGGCGACGGCATCGACCCTAAGGCCGTCGACATGATATTCGTCCAGCCAGAACAGGGCATTGGAATACAGATAGTTCAGAACTTCGTTGCGGCCATAGTTGAATATGGCGGTGTTCCAGTCCTGATGCAGGCCTTGGCGCGGATCGGCATGTTCATAAAGATGGGTGCCGTCAAAATTGGCCAGGCCATGGGCATCGGTGGGGAAATGGCCGGCAACCCAGTCAATGATAACACCGATTCCCAGCTGGTGCAGTCGGTCAATGAAATAACGGAAGTCATTGGGCGTGCCAAAGCGGCTGGTCGGCGCGTAAAGCCCAACGGGCTGATAGCCCCAGGAGCCGCCAAAAGGATATTCATGGACTGGCAGCAATTCCACATGGGTAAAGCCCATCTCTTTGACATAGCGACCCAACTGGTCAGCCAACTCGCGGTAGGTTAAAGGCCGGTTCGCTTCTTCGGGCACCCGGCGCCAGGAGCCGAGATGGACTTCGTAAATACTGACCGGCGCATTGCGGGCGTTGGCCGCCTGCCTTTGCGTCATCCAGTCCTGATCCTGCCAGGCAAACTGGCCGAGATCTTCGACCACCGATGCGGTGCGCGGCGGCAATTCCGCAGCAAAGCCGTAAGGGTCGGCCTTGGTTGGCAACAAAACGCCATCTCTACCCAAGATTTCATATTTATAGAGGGCGCCAGGACCGATATCCGGGATGAAGATTTCCCAGACCCCGTGACGGCATCGCATGGGATGAACGCGTCCATCCCAGCCGTTGAAATCGCCGACGACCGAGACCCGCCGGGCATTTGGCGCCCAGACGACGAAGGCGACGCCGGCGACGCCCTCCAGGGTGGCAAGATGGGCGCCCAGACGCTGATAAAGATGCAGATGCGTGCCTTCGCCGAACAAATGCAGGTCCAGTTCGCCCAGCACCGGCGGAAAACGAAACGCGTCTTCGAGGACCCGATGCCGGCCGTCTTCATAAAGCACCGACAGCCGGTAGGCAAATCGCTGTTGGCGGCCTAAGGGACCTGCAAACAGGCCTTCGCTGCGAAGTCGGGGCAGTTCGGCGACGACGCTTTCATCAAGACAATCAATGACCCGAACGGCGCTGGCGCCCGGTTGAAAGGTCCGTAAGACCAGATCACCGTCTTCTTCCTGCAGCCCCAAAAAGCCGAAGGGATCGCCATGGTCCGCCCGAAGCACGGCATCCAGCGCGCTGTCCAAAGGTGATCTGGCGGCCTTTGTCGCTCTTTTCACGCTGTCCTACCCCCTGGAAGGTTTCGGCTCGTCGGTTCACGACTGATTGCTACCATAACTTGCTTGAAGGGGTTTGCCAGCAACAAGCGGCTTTTTTTGACAGCTTTTCGGTTATGGGGCGATCGTCATATGGACAGATCTCTGCCATTCCGTTAAATCTTTGTGGGTATGGTTCTGGGACAGTGGGCCCGAACCGCTGCGTTTGCCGCTTTAGTCTATCGCCGTTGCAAAGGAGTTGCTATGTCCGCTACTGCCAAGACGCTTGGATCCCTGGTGCTCGCTCTGGTCGGGCTGGTGGTCTATATGTCGATTTTCGTCGGGACGGCGGTCTTTAAAATTTCCGCATTCTCGTTTGCTATTTATCTCGGCCTGACGTTGACGGCGGTTCTGATGGTCGTAGTGGTGATTTTGACCACCTTAGGGATCAAAGACGAATCCGTCTGATCCCTTTAAGCCGGAAGGGTGACGGTTGCCCGCAAGCCGCCGGAGTCGCGGTTGGCAAGGGTGACGTCGCCGCCATGGGCGCGTAGCACCGAGCGGGCAATCGACAGGCCCAGCCCGGTTCCGCCGGTGGAGCGGTTTCGGGATGTTTCCAGTCGATAAAAGGGTGTGAAGACCCGTTCGAGTTCACCGACCGGCAGCCCGGGGCCTTCATCATCGATAAAGACCGTCACTTGGCCTTGACTGAGCGAGACCGTGATCTGGGCGTTCTTTCCATATTTCGCAGAATTTTCCAACAGATTGCCCAAGGCGCGCTTTAATCCCAAGGGTCCGGCTTTGACCATCAATTGGTCCGGCCCGGCCAGCTGTCCCCCGAAATCCGCCTGGCATAGTTTGAGCACCGCCATCAGATCGACCATCCGACGCTCCTCCCGCGTGGTGTCGTCGCGGGCGAAGGCCAGGGTCGAAGCGATCATGGTCTCCATTTCGTCCAGATCATGGAGCATCTTCTGACGCTGCTCATCGTCTTCAACAAATTCGGCGCGCAATTTCATGCGGGTCAAGGGGGTCCGCAAATCGTGACTGATCGCGGCGAACATCTGGGTCCGGTCTTCGATGAATTTTCTCAGACGGCTCTGCATCTGATTGAAAGCCTGTGCGGCAGCCCGGACTTCCCTTGGCCCATTTTCTGGAATTGGTGGAGCGGTGACGTCCCGGCCCAATTGTTCGGCGGCATGGGCCAAGAGGTTCAAAGGTTTCGTGGCCCGACGGACCGCCAACACAGAGAGCAGGGTCACCACCAGCAGGCCGGTTCCAAGCGGGCCAAGGAAGGCCAGCCGCCAGAGGGGTTCGGGAGGATGTTGATGCGGCAGAACGAAGTTCAGCCAGGAGCCATCGGCGATGGCGATGGCGACGCGAATATCGGGGGGACGCATTGGTCCTTCACCCCGTGGCGGATGTCCGGGACCCGGCCCGATACCCGGTCCAATTCCCGGTCCGGGCGCAGGGCCGCTCTCGGGTGGGGACGCATGGGGCGGTCCAGGCGGCAGGACACTGTCCGAATGGATTTCATGGTTGGGTAGGCGGCGGATGAGTTCTTCCCGCACCTCTGCCGCGGGCCCGACACCATCGGTGACGGTTATCGGTGTTGACCCCCAGCCAATACGTAATCCGGGCTGATTAACCGTTTGCATGACGCGCTGCCGATCGGCAGCATTGGATTCTTCCAGCAAATGCGCCACCGATGCAACATGTTCGGCGGCCAGACGGTAGCCAAGGCGATTGGTCGCCTCCAGGCGATTGCTGGAAAAGAGCAGAACCCCCGCCAATTGCGAAAGGACCAGGCCGCTGATCAGGACCAGCAAGGTGCGCCCGACCAGACTGTCAGGTATCAGCCGCCGCAACCGAAGCGTCATGAAGTGACTTCGGCCGCGAAGATATAGCCGCCGCCCCGCACCGTTTTAATCAGCCTTGGCTCCTGCGGGTCACTTTCGATCTTGCGGCGCAGGCGCATGACCTGAATATCGATACTGCGGTCAAAAGGAACGGCGGAGCGGCCGCGGGCCAGGTCCAACAGGCGATCGCGGCTGAGGACCCGGCGGGGATGAGAGACAAAAGCCAGCAGCAATTCATATTCGCCGGTGGACAGGTCGACTTCGGCGCCGCTGGCCGAGATCAGGCGTCGGGACGCCAGTTCCAGGGTCCAGCCATCGAACCGGGCCACTTCGCCGACGCCGTTTGACTGCGGCGGACGCAGGCGGCGCAACACCGCCTTGATTCGGGCCAGCAATTCACGGGGGTTGAAGGGCTTGGCCAGATAATCGTCGGCGCCCATTTCCAGCCCGACAATACG
>DUZC01000031.1 GCA_013349735.1 Rhodospirillaceae bacterium | reverse complement strand
GTTTTTCCGTTGACCCGCCAGTGGGGCCGGCGATTCCGGTGATGCCCAGGCTGGCATCCGCTTTGGCATGGGACAGCGCGCCTTCCGCCATGGCACAGGCCACCTCGGGGCTGACCGCACCAAAGCGAGCAAGCAAATTGGCGGGAACGCCAAGCATTTCGATTTTGGCGCTGTTCGAATAAGTAATGTAGCCCGAATCAAAAAATGCAGAACTTCCGGGCAACGCGGTCAGCGCCTCAGATAGCAGACCGCCGGTACAGGACTCGGCGACGGCCAGCTTTATTCCTAGATTGCAACAGCTTTGCATTGCCGCTTTGGCTTTAAAACGCAAAACATTGCCTGCCATTATAAGGCCTGCAGATATTTAGCCAGGCTTAAGGCTGCCAGCCCGTAAAGCCCCGCTATAACATCGTCAAGCATGATACCCAGTCCACCTTTTATCTGTTGATCTGCCCAACTGACCGGCCAGGGTTTGGCAATATCAAACAGCCGAAACAAAGCGAATCCTAATAAATATTGGAACGGACTAAAGGGCGTAAACAGCAATACAAGCCATTGGCCGGCAACCTCGTCAATGACCACGCTGGCCGGATCGGCGCGACCCTCAGCCGCCGCATAGCGCCCAGCCGCCCAACAGCCAAGGATAAAAACAGCGACGGTCGCGCTGCCAAGCCAAAAGGGCCCTCCGGCGCGGCTCAACAACCAGGCCAGGGGAAGCGCGGCCAGAGACCCCCAACTGCCGGGTGCGGGCCGCAGCAAGCCTGCCCCAAACCAGGTCGCCAACAGGACGACCGGGTGGTGGAAGGCAAGGGGCGGGCGGGCAAGCCTTGGTTTTGCAAACTGTGCGAATAACATAAATCAGGGCTCAAGCAGCGCCGGCAGGCTCGTCAGATCGGTCAATTCCAGGAGGGGGCTGGCGGGCAAGACCTCGCGCGGTGCTCCGCCGCGGTTGAGCCAGGCCACGCGAAATCCGGCCGCCGCGGCGCCGGCGGCGTCCCAACCGTTGGCGGTTACAAAGGCAACGCTGTCTGCCGTGCAGGAAAAATGATCTTCAACCAGACGATAGACCGAAGGATGTGGCTTGAAAACGCCAACGCTTTCGACGGACAAAATGGCGTCAAGGCAGAGATCTAGCCCGGAAGACTTTGTTGCCGAGGTTAGCATCGTCGGTGAACCATTTGAAAGTATAGCCGTTTTTAGGCCCAACGTTTGGGTGTCCGCCAAGGTTTTCGCAGCATCCGCATAGGCTGGCGGCGTCAAATAGGCTTCCATGAGCCGCGAGCGCAGCGCCATGTCTGAGATTTTCAGGCTCCGCATAGCGTAATCCAAGCTTTCGCCGGTAATATGCCAAAAATCGGTATGACGGCCCATCAGACTGCGCAGCCAAGTATATTCCAATTGCTTGCGCCGCCACAGTTCGGAAAACCCAAGGGCTCGGTCTCCTAAGTCTTGCTTTGTGGCGTCCGCAATCCTGGAAAGGTCGAATAAAGTGCCATAAGCATCGAAAACGACGATGGAAACTCCCGATAGGGGCATTCTCGGATCCTCCGTGCTGATTACCGTTTTAGATCACGTTCTAAGGACATGGCGAGGGGGGGCATCCCCATCCGGCGGCGATAGATTTGCACGCCTTCCAGGACGCGTTGCACATAATTCCTGGTTTCCGAAAAAGGAATTTCTTCAATCCAGTCGACCGCATCCACATCCCGGGTTCGTGGATCGCCCTGTTCCCTTAGCCATTTTCTGACCCTGGAGGGACCTGCATTATAGGCGGCGATGGACAGGACGTAGGAGCCATTGAAATCATCAAGCAAATCATTCAGATAGGCCGAGCCGATTTTTACGTTTAACCCGGGATCATTGGTCAGAGCACTGGCCAGAGCGTCTTTTTTTCGGAAAACAACTTTTAAGGCTTTGGCTATTTTGGCGGCCGTGCTTGGCATCAACTGCATCAGCCCCCTGGCCCCGGCAGAACTGACAGCAGCATGGTGGAAGGCGCTTTCCTGGCGGATTACGCCGAGAACCAGGGCCCTTTCAGGCTTTTCCTGCGGGGATAGGGCGGGAATAGGGTAGCCGGACGTGATTAAGGGCACGCCTTCGCGTTCTGCATGGCGGGCCAAAGCCACTGCTATGTCGGACCGTCCGGCTTCCGTGGCAAGATTGGCCGCCAAGGCTTTTTGCCCGGGTGTTTTAGCCAGATCGTTCATTCGCAACATGAAAGGCCGGATCAAGTCGGTCTGTTTGATCTGGCTCAGCATATGCGCCGCACGGACCAACTCGTGATGCTCAAAATCCCGAATATCTTCCGCATTGGGCACAGGATCCGCGGGCAGGGGCCATTGCTGCTCTGGGTTCAGTTTAGACGCCGCTAATTGGCCATAAAAACTGGTGATATTTTGCCCGGCGATATTAAACCAATGGATTGCCTCGTCCTGGCGGCCCAAAACCTCCAGGGCCCGTCCTGTCCAATAGGCGCCTCTGGCCCGGCTGTGGGGCGACCCGACATTGTCATAGAGTCGCTGAAAATGTCGCAGGGCTTCCTCATGATCACTCAGAAAACGTAAAGCGATCCATCCGGCAAACCATTCAGCATCGGCAAAGCCAGTCCCCTCTTTCTGACGATGTTCACTGGCAATGGTGTAGGCCTGGGTAATCGCTCCGCGCTGCAGGGCGCGTCGCGCCAGGATGGCCCGTTCACTCCACCACATTTCCGGATGAGACTGGTCGTGGCCGGGATGTTTCAGCAGTTCGATCGCTTGTTCATCGCGGTCGAGCTGGCGACGGAACCTAACAAGTTCATAAATCAGGCCCGGATCATCCTTCAATTCGGCGGGTACCCGGGCCGCAATCGCTTCCCCATTGCTGGCTGCGTTATCAAGCGCGATTCGTGCCTGGGCCAAGAGACGATAATCCTCGTCAACCCTAAGAATTTGGTGTTCTACAGCGCTATCCTGATGGTCCCACAGCAGACGGTCCAAACGCAGGATCTGGTCTTGTCTGGTCAGCAAGTCACGGAAACTGGCCAAAAACTGGCGCTCTTGAAGTGGGCCGAAATTGCCGTTAATCCAGGTTGCGCGCAGTAATTCGGCGGCTTTCTCATTCTGACCGTTATTGATCAAGGCCTTTCCATAGGCCATAGCCCCGCTAACGGTTTGTGGCGGATTATTGGCAAACCACTCGAGAACCATGCTTTCGGGGGTGGCCACGCTAATGGCCTCTTCGGCCCGGCGGCGTAAGGTGGCCATTTGTGGCCAGGTCGGATTACTTTGAATGAAGCTGACAATTTCACCAAACATCGCCCCGGAATTGGGCTGGGTAAAAATATACCAGCGCAGCACTTTGCCGAGCAGTTTGTCATGGGCCTTGGCGGCAAAGGCTATGGCCCAATCGCTGTGATCCCGGTTCACAGCCTCAAAGGCCTGACGATAATATTTTTCATCGTCCGGGGTCAGACTATTGGCGCAGGCGACCTTGGCGCCACAGCCCAGAGCGATGGCAAAAACGAAGGCAAACCAAGTCTTGTTCAAACAGTCCTCAATCTCAAGGCAGCCGGGAACAGTCCGCCCAAGCTTTTGGCAACAACGGGTGCGGGCATTCTATGTGCCGAACCGATGCTGGGCAAGCGACCTCATCGCAGTCAAAAGGGTAATCGGTCGAGGCGCTGTCGCTGTCAGTCCGCTTGCAGGGCGGGCATGGGGCGGCTATCTTCCCCTAACTTTTTTGGCGAATTGGCCGCGTAACGGAGACGACCATGTTCAAAGGTTCGATTACCGCTGTGATCACACCGTTCAAGAACGGACGGGTTGACGACACTGCATTTCAATCCTTTGTGGATTGGCAGATCACCGAGGGAACCGATGGCCTTGTGCCCTGTGGCACCACCGGAGAATCGCCGACCCTGACCCATGAGGAACATAATCGGGTCATTGACCTTTGCGTTGAAGCGGCCAAAGGGCGCGTTCCGGTGATTGCCGGGACTGGTTCCAACGCGACCGAAGAAGCGATCCTGTTGACCCGCCACGCTAAGGAAGCCGGGGCCGACGGGGCTTTGATTGTTACGCCCTATTACAACAAACCGAGCCAGGAAGGGCTGTTTCAGCATTTTAAGGCGATCCATGATGCCGTGGATCTGCCGATCATTATCTATAATATTCCTGGACGCTGCGTCATCGACATGACGATTGAGACCATGGCGCGTCTGGCCAAACTGCCCAACATCGTCGGGGTTAAGGATGCCACGGCCGATTTGCTGCGGCCCATTCGCACCCGTGCGGCGATTGGCGCGGATTTCTGTCAGCTCTCTGGCGAGGATGGTACGGCGGTCGCTTTTCTGGCCAATGGCGGCGTCGGATGTATTTCCGTCGCGGCCAATGTCGCGCCAAGGCTCTGCGCGGAATTGCAGGACTCTTGGGTGGCCGGTGATATGGCCAAGGTTTTTGCTTTGCGCGACCGGTTGGCGCCCCTCAATGATATTCTGTTTTGTGAAACCAATCCGACCCCGGTTAAATATGCCGCCCATTTGCTGGGGAAGTGCGATGGATCGGTCCGGTTGCCTTTGGTTGAAATCAATGATGCGAACAAGCAAAAGGTCGCAGCTGTGATGAAAAGCGTCGGTCTTATTTAGACATGGCTCGCCCGACCCTTATCGCTGGCAATATCGCTGTCGAAAATCGGCGGGCGCGTCATGAATATGCCATTCTCGAGACAATTGAGGCGGGCGTCGTATTGGTTGGAACGGAAGTAAAGTCTCTGCGCTCTGGTCGGGCTAATTTGGCCGAGGCCTATGCCGGTCAGCAATCGGGCGAGCTCTATCTGTTTAATGCCTATATTCCGGAATATCAGGTTAAGACCGTTTTTACCCACGAGACCCGGCGGCCGCGGAAATTGTTGGTTCATCGCAAGGAAATGCGGCGCCTTTTGGGTGCGGTAACCCGAGAAGGAATGACCTTGGTTCCGTTGGCGATTTTTTTTAACGATCGTGGCATTGCCAAGCTCAGCCTAGGCTTGGCCAAAGGCCGAAAGCTGCATGACAAAAGAGCTGCAGAAAAAGAACGGGACTGGCAAAGAGAAAAGTCCCGCTTATTGCGGAATCGGGGTTAAGACGGCTTTTTATTATTCAAGTTTTTGGTAAGAGGAGGGACGCTATGAGCCGATTTTTTCGTCCCCTTTTGGCGGCGTTAGGATTGGTTGCGGCAACCGCAGCCAGCGCCAGCACTCTGACAGCCTGGGATTTTACCTTTATTTCCATTGATGGTCAGTCTTTGCCCATGAGCCAATTCCAAGGCAAGGCCGTTTTGGTGGTTAATACGGCCTCACAATGCGGTTTTACGCCGCAATATAAAGGGCTCGAAGAACTGCAAAGAATTTACGGTCCACGGGGTCTGGTGATTTTGGGCGTCCCGTCTAATGACTTTGGTGCGCAGGAGCCGGGTGATTCAAAGGAAATCAAACAGTTTTGCGAAAGCAATTTTGGAATTGATTTCCCCTTAACCGAGAAAGTCAAAGTGATCGGTGAGGATGCCCACCCTTTTTACCGTTGGGCTGCGCAGCAGTTGGGGCCGTTGGCCGTCCCGCGCTGGAATTTCCATAAATATCTGGTGGCTCCGGACGGGCGTCTGGTGGATTGGTTTTCGAGTGTTACGGCCCCTGATGCCCTCCGTTTGCGTAAGGCCATTGAGGCCGTCTTGCCTAAATAGAGCGGCGCTTGAGCATAGAAAAATCGGAGATTTTTCGTTCATAGCTGAGCCAGGATCGAGAGAGCGGCGTCGAACACCGCATGGAACATGGGTTCGGTCAGCCGGCCGGTATTGGTGTTAAGCCGGGAACAATGGTAGCTATCCAGCAAATACAAGCCGTCTGGCAAGAGATGGACTTGGCCATGAGCAAAGGGATAGGGCGCCTTCCGTAACTTTTTGGCCGCCAGAATCGCATCATGGGCAAAGCCGCCGATGGCAATGACGACTTTCAGATTGCCCATGAGGGCCAACTCGCTGACGAGATAGGGGCGGCAATTGCCGGCCTCTGTCGCGGTCGGGCGATTGCCGGGCGGTACGCAACGGACGGCATTGGTAATCCTGACGTCAGGCAAGATCAACCCGTCCTTGGCATGTTCAGCATAGGCACCCTGAGCCAGATTTTTTGCTAACAAGGTGCCGTATAACAGATCGCCAGCCCAGTCGCCGGTAAAGGGGCGTCCGGTTGCGTTAGCGCCCCTCAATCCCGGTGCCAGTCCCACCACCAGCAGACGCGCTGTCAGCGGGCCAAAGGCAGGAACGGGCGCATTATGCCAGCTTGCAAAATTTTGGCGGTTTTCAGTGCGGAAGGCGGCCAATCTTGGGCAAAGCTGGCAATCTGCGCCCGGTTCAGTCATCAAAATCTTCAAAACCAGGTTCGTCACGGTGCGGGGGGGTGCTGCGGGCGATCGCTTCTTCCAGGTCAAGCAATTCGACGAAGGTATCGGCTTGACGCCGCAACTCATCGGCCACCATCGGCGGTTGCGAGCGAACAGTGCTGACGACGGTCACGCGAACGCCTTTGCGTTGGACGGCTTCAACGAGCCGCCGAAAATCGCCATCGCCGGAAAAAAGCACGACATGATCGAGATATTGAGCCATTTCCATGACGTCAATCGCCAATTCGATATCCATATTTCCTTTAATTTTGCGCCGCCCCGTCGCATCCGTGAATTCCTTGGTGGGTTTGGTTACCATGGTGTAGCCATTGTAATCCAACCAGTCGACGAGTGGCCGAATCGGCGAGTACTCCTGATCTTCAACAAGAGCAGTGTAATAGAATGCGCGAATTAATCGTCCCTTTTTAGCAAAAAGTTCAAGGAGTCTTTTGTAGTCAATGTCAAAATTTAATGCTCTTGCAGCAGCGTAAAGATTTGACCCGTCAATAAAAAGACCGACTCGCTCTTGAGAATAAAAAACCATTGTCATGATATCTCGCTTTAAACATGAATCGTTACGATTTATAGATACGACCCGTTAAAAAAGTGAAAGCTATACCTAACAAATAAGAAACGCAAGAGGACTGGATGCCTTACACCATCGATGATGACCTAATCCTGATTGGACTTGGCGCAAACTTGCCGAGCCAGTTTGGGGGGCCCGAGGAAACGCTCAAACTGGCCCTTAAATGGCTTGAAAGGGACGGCGGAAGGATAGTGCGCTGTTCCCAATTTTGGCTTACCCAGCCGGTTCCGGCAACGGAGGACCCTTGGTTTGTCAACGCGGTTGCCGCTATTGACAGTAAGTTGCCACCTCAAGCGCTGCTTGCCCTCTTGCACACCATTGAAGATGCGTTCGGTCGGGTGCGTTCAGTAAGCAATGCGCCACGCACCCTTGATTTGGATCTGCTGGCCTATGGGCGCGAAGTGACAGGGGACGGGATGCCGTTGATCCTGCCTCATCCGCGCCTGGATCAACGGGCTTTTGTGCTGTTGCCCTTATCTGAGATTGCCCCCGCCTGGAGCCATCCGAGAAGCAAGAAGCCATTGCGGCAACTGATCGCTGATTTGCCTGTCGGGCAGAAGATTTTACCGGTTCAGTCAATTTGAAGGGAAAGCTGCGGCTGCGGGCTTTATTCCTGCTGCGTCATGTCCTTGCTTTCGTGGGCGCAAGAAAATATATATCCTAACGATTCTGCTTGAAGATTGGAGTGTCAGTGCATGGCCCGGGTTACAGTTGAAGATTGCGTGCTGCAGGTACCAAACCGTTTTGAGCTGGTCATGGTAGCGGGGCAGCGGGCAAGAGATATTTCCTCAGGCGGTCGTTTGACCGTACCACGGGATAATGACAAGAATCCGGTTGTGGCTTTGCGCGAAATCGCCGAGGAGACTGTCGATTTGGGCATTCTTCGTAATTCCTTGGTGCAAGGGCTGCAGAAGCATGTCGAGGTTGACGAACCGGAAGAAGATGAGATCGATGTGATGGTTGCGCAGGATCTTGGTCTTGATGGTGGCGGTGTGGCGTTTGACGAAGAGCTGGCTGAGGATGGATTGACCATTCTTGAGGACGGTGCCGATCTCGATAGCGACATCGGTGGTGTAGACGAGATTTAGGATTGAAAGGGTGCGGCAGATCATGCGCGCTGCTGCCGCACCAGAATTTAATGTGACTAAACGCAAGGTTCGGCTTTGCCGAGCCGACCTGTTGCCGGACGTTCGGCCATGATGCGTCAGTTTGAACTGGTCGAGCGGGTTAAGTCCTATGATCCAGGCGCTGACGAGGACATCCTTAACCGAGCCTATGTTTTCGCTATGAAAATGCATGGTTCGCAGCTGCGGGCCTCGGGCGATTCCTATTTTTCTCATCCGATCGAAGTGGCTGGCATTTTAACGCGCTATAAGCTCGACTCGGCTTCGATTGTCACCGCGCTCTTACATGACACGATTGAAGATACGCCGGCGACGCTGACGGATGTCAGCAAGATGTTCGGTCCGGAAATCGCCCGAATGGTCGATGGCGTGACCAAACTGTCACGATTGGAATTGCAGTCCGATCAGTCCAAACAGGCCGAGAACTTTCGAAAGCTGGTTCTGGCTATGTCTGAAGATATCCGGGTTTTGCTGATAAAATTGGCGGACCGGGTTCACAATATGCGGACGCTCCGCTACATCGCTAAGCCAGACAAGCGCCGGCGCATAGCGCTGGAGACGATGGAAATCTATGCCCCTCTGGCCGAGCGCATCGGTTTTCAGGAAGTAAAGATCGAGTTGGAGGATATGGCCTTCGCCGAACTGCACCCGGATGTCCGGGACTCTCTGGTGGCGCGTCTTAATTTCTTGCGCGAGAAGGGCGGTGATCTGATTGGCCGTATTCTTGATGAATTGCGTCGGACCCTGAGCGAGGCCGGGGTAGAGGCGGTGGTGTCGGGACGAGAAAAAACGCCCTATTCCATTTGGCGTAAGATGCAGCTCAAGAATGTGGCTTTCGAGCAGCTCTCGGACATTATGGCCTTTCGGGTTCAGGTCGCGTCGGTGGAGGATTGCTACCGCGCGCTGGGCGTCATCCACAGCCAGTATCCGATGGTGCCCAATCGTTTCAAAGACTACATCTCGGTTCCAAAGCCGAATGGCTATAGGTCGTTGCATACCGGGGTGTTCGGTCCGGAACGGCATCGGATTGAAATGCAGATCCGTACCGAGGAAATGCACGAAATTTCTGAATTAGGGGTGGCGGCACACTGGTCCTATAAGCAGGGTCAACGGCCGGCGGATGGTAAGCAATATCGTTGGCTGCGTGAACTACTCGATATCATGGAACATGCTTCGAATCCCGAAGAGTTTCTTGAGCATACCCGGCTTGAGATGTTCCAGGATCAGGTCTTCTGTTTCACGCCCCGTGGTGATTTGATTGCTCTGCCACGGGGGGCTTGCCCGGTGGATTTCGCTTACGCGGTTCACTCGGAAGTCGGCGATGCCTGTGTGGGGGCAAAAATCAATAGCCGCATGATGCCGTTGCGAACGCCGTTAAACAACGGCGATCAGGTCGAAATTATTACATCCAAGGCCCAGACCCCCAATCCGACCTGGGAACGTTTTGTTATTACGGGCAAGGCCAGGGCAAGAATTCGTCGGTTCATCAGGACCCAGCAGCGCAGCCAATATGTCAATCTTGGACAGGCAATCTTGAACCGAGCCTTTAAGCAAGAGGGTTATGAATTTACCGAGAAGGCACTGGAAGGTGTGCTGAAAATCTTCAAAGTGTCCAGCGGTGAAGATCTGGTTGCGCTGGTCGGCGAAGGGCATTTTTCCGGTCGCGATGTGGTGGCCGCGGTCTATCCGCAGCTTAAGGCTGAACAGCAGAAGGCTAGCCTGGCGCTGACTGACAGCCAACTCGCGCAAAAACGGAACCGGGTAAAGCCCGGAATGACCGCACCGATTCGAGGCTTGATACCGGGGATGGCCATGCATTTCGCCGGTTGCTGTCATCCATTGCCGGGGGATCGAATTGTGGGAATTGTCGCCACTGGCAAAGGCGTAACAATTCATACGATTGACTGCGACAGTCTTGAACAATTCGCGGAAACACCCGAGCGTTGGTTGGACCTGTCCTGGGGGAATGCCTCGGATGAACATGATTTGCATGTTGGGCGCATATTTTTAGTGGTGGCTAATGAAGAGGGTAGTCTTGGAAATATATCAATAGTAATTACTAAAAATCTTGGAAACATATCCAATCTTAAAATAACAAATCGTAATTCAGATTTTTATGAAATAATTGTTGATATTGAGGTTCGTAACGTGAAGCATTTAACCAACATTATAGCCGCGTTGCGGGCTAGTCCCATTATCAGCTCGGTTGAGCGGGCCAAGAGTTAGGTGTCGGCTGATGATTCGTTTGGGTATTAACATTGATCACGTTGCCACGATCCGCAATGCCCGGGGGGGTATCCATCCCGACCCGGTTCGTGCTGCCTGTGTCGCGGCGGCAGCTGGCGCCAATGGGATCACCGCCCATTTGCGGGAAGATCGCCGTCATATCAGTGAAAACGACATCCAGCGTCTGCTTGAACATATAGATTTGCCTTTAAATTTGGAAATGGCCGCGACCGCTGAAATGCTTGAACTGGCCTTGCGCTATCGTCCGCATGCCGCCTGCATTGTTCCTGAACGCCGGGAAGAGCGAACAACCGAAGGGGGGCTTGATGTTTTTGGCGGCCTCGCCCGGCTGCGTCCGCTGGTGGGCGCATTGTTAGAGGCAGGAATTCGAGTCTCGCTTTTTATTGAGCCAGATTTGCGCCAAATCGAGGCCGCCCACGCCCTTGGTGCGCCGGTTGTGGAATTGCATACCGGGGCTTATTGCGACGCACCTGACCACCGCAGAGAACGGGAATTGGCCAGGATTGTCGAGGCCGCCGGTGCAGCGGCAAGATTGGGATTGGAATGTCATGCCGGTCATGGACTGTCCTTTGAAACGGTGGGACCAATAGCGGCTATTCCTTCAATCGCAGAATTGAATATTGGGCATTTTCTGGTGGGTGAGGCCATTTTCATTGGTTTTGATCAGGCCATTCGCCATATGCGTATCGTGATCGATCGGGCGAGACAGGGCTGATGATCCTGGGCTTGGGCAATGATCTCATCGATATTCGGCGCATCGAACGCACGCTGGAACGGTTTGGCGAGCGGTTCATCAAACGTATTTTCACAGCAGAAGAACATGCCAAGGCCCTGCGGCGCGCGGAAAGCGGTTTTGCGGCGACCCTGGCCAAGCGCTATGCGGCGAAAGAGGCTTGCGCCAAGGCCTTGGGGACTGGTTTTCGCCAGGGGGTTTATTGGCGCGATATCGCCGTTATTAATTTACCCACTGGCCAGCCGACTTTGGCGCTTTCCGGCGGGGCTGCGGCGCGACTGGCGCAGTTGCTGCCGTCGGGAATGGTTGCGCGCATTGATCTGAGCATGACCGACGAATTTCCTCTGGCCGAGGCGGTGGTAACGATTTCCGCTTGGTTTGCCACCGGCAACACTTGACAGTTGGGGCCGGGTCGGGCTTGATCTGGGGCCTTTGTCGACGGGCAAAGCCTTCCAATTTAATTCGGCTCTCATTTTTATCGCGGCTTCATGGTCAGCTCACGCAAAAAGAATCAATCCGGCATCGGCGAAACGGTTAAGACGGTCGCTTACGCTATTCTCATCGCTCTCGTCGTGCGAACTTTGGCCTTCGAGCCGTTCAATATTCCCTCTAAATCTATGGTCCCAACTTTATTGGTTGGCGATTACCTGTTTGTTTCAAAATATTCTTATGGATATTCGCGCCACTCGATGCCGCTTTCTTTGCATCTATTTGATGGTCGGGTCCTGTTCCATATGCCCAAACGCGGCGATGTGGTGGTGTTCAAGGTTCCTTCCGACAACCGGACCGATTACATAAAAAGGGTGATCGGGCTACCCAATGATCACATTCAGGTCATTCATCGGGTGCTTTATATAAACGGCAAACCGACCGAGCGGCGCCAAATTGAAGACTATGTGGATCGTGATCCGCGTGGCGGCTCGCAAATTTATACCCAATTTATCGAGACTCTGCCTGAGGGCCGAGAGCATCGCATCATTGAATATCCGGGAACTGAGGGGTTCGCCGATAATACGCCGGAATATGTGGTGCCTCCGGGTCACTATTTCATGATGGGCGACAATCGGGACAATTCGCAGGATAGTCGTTTCCTCAATGTTGTTGGCTATGTTCCGGAAGAAAATTTGGTCGGCCGGGCCGAGTTGATTTTCTTTTCCATCGACAGTTCCATGCCGCGATGGGCCCGGTTTCTTAGCTTGATTGACTGAAATGGCCGGCAAAGATGAGCTGTTGCTAGGGGCTCTGGGCTATCGATTCCAGCGCCCTGAAATGTTGGCCGATGCTTTGACTCATCCCAGTACCGGGGGCGGTCGCGCGGCAAAGCGCAGAAGCGACTATGAACGGCTCGAGTTCCTGGGTGACCGTGTTTTAGGCCTGGTCGTCGCAGAGATGCTTTTTACGCGCTTTCCTGACGAGAGCGAGGGGTCGCTGGCGCGTCGTCATGCCGCTCTGGTGCGTCGCGAGGCTGTGGCCAGGGTCGCTTTAAGCATGGGCTTAGACCGGGCGCTCCTGCTTTCCAAAGGGGAAGAAGAGGGCGGGGGACGGCAAAATTTAACCATGCTTGGCGATGCATGCGAAGCGGTGCTGGGGGCGGTCTTTGCCGATGGGGGGCTCGCACCTGCGGCGGCCATCATTCATCGCTATTGGCAGATGATTATGGACGAGGCGATTAGTCCACCCAAGGACGCGAAAACAGCACTGCAGGAATGGGCGCAAGGATTGGGTAAAGCCTTGCCGGACTATAAAACGCTGGAAGTCACAGGGCCACCCCATGAGCCTGTGTTCTTGGTGACGGTTACTGTTGATGGCTTTGCTGCCGTTACCGGTCGTGGCAGTTCAAAACGGGCGGCCGAGCAAGCGGCGGCTGAGACGATGATAAGGACAATCCAAGGATGAATGAACAACGGTGTGGTTTTGTCGCTATCGTCGGGCCACCAAATGCGGGCAAGTCCACCTTGGTCAACCAATTGGTAGGAACCAAGGTGTCGATTGTCTCGCCCAAGGTTCAAACCACTCGAAGCAGAGTTCTCGGCATTGCTCTGGCCGAATCCGTTAATGCGCAGATAATTTTTATTGATACCCCCGGCATCTTTCTGCCTAAACGCCGATTGGAACGGGCGATGGTTCGTGCCGCCTGGAGCGAGGCGGCGGACGCCGATCTGACGGCTTTGGTACTTGATGCCTCAAAAGGTGAGGACGAGGATTGCCGTCGGATTGTCGCCGGTTTGACCGAAGCCAAGCGGCGGGCGACCCTGATCTTGAACAAAATTGATTTGGTCAAGCGCGATCGATTGTT
>DUZC01000030.1 GCA_013349735.1 Rhodospirillaceae bacterium | reverse complement strand
GATGCCATGGGTTTGCCAACCGAGCATCTGCTGGCCATCGCCGACCGCCTGTCCGCCCTTTTCCCCCAGCTGCAGCGCATTTCGGCCTATGCGACGCCGGCCAATCTTTTGCGCAAACAGCCCGACGAATTGGCGCGCCTGAAGGCGGCTCGGCTGTCCTTGGTTTATTTTGGCATGGAATCGGGCGAGCCCGAGGTTTTGCGGCGGATTGCCAAAGGCGCCACCGCCGACGGCATAGCCGAAGCGATTGGTCGGGCCCGGGCCGCCGGCATCAAGATATCGGCGACTGTCATTTTGGGGGTTGGGGGGCGCGATCTGGCCGAGGCGCACGCCATGGCGACGGCGGCTTTGATCAACCGCGCGCCGCCTCATTACCTTTCAACCTTGCAATTGACCCTGGCACCGGAGGCGGTGGCGGATTTTCTGGGCCGATGGGATGGCAATTTTCAGCCTCAGGATGACCAGGGCATTCTCGATGAACAGCGGATCCTGCTGGAACATCTGGCACCGCCCCTGCCGGTGATTTTCCGTTCGAACCATGCGTCGAATTGCCTGGCTTTGGCGGGCACCTTGCCAAAAGACCAGGGACGCCTTTTGGCCGAGGTCTCGGCCGCCGCACGCACTGGCCAGCAGTTGCGTCCAGACTGGATGCGCGGACTTTAGAACCCTCCAGTTCATAAAAGTTTCCCCCGGTAGGGCCGGCGTCCCTGCTGGCCTTAGCCGCTAAGAAGCGGAAATCATTTGATTTTTATGGCGATCTCGCACCGGCGGGGACGCGGGTGCTACTGTAGATTTTGTTTGCTCCCGTGCACTAGCTAGAATTCCTGGATATTTTATGGCTATCTGGTGGGACCCAAGAAATAGACTGGCCCTACGGTTGGATTGCGCATGACTTTGCTTTCGGACAAATCCCAAGACGGGCCGACAAGGCGGGATTTTTTGGTCTATGCCAGCACCGCAGCGGGCGTCGCTGCCGCGGGGTTTGGCCTGCATGCGCTGTCCTCTTCCTCTTCGCGACAAGGAGGGGAAACCACCGATGTGGATTTGTCATCCCTAAGGCCGGGCCAAGCCATTACCGTCACCTGGCGCGGGCAGCCGGTTTTTATCCGCTATCGCAGCGCGGCTGAAATCAATGCGGCCCGTGCCGTGCCGCTGGCGGATTTAAAGGATCCGCAAAGTGATGAACAAAGGGTCAAGCGGGCGGAATGGCTTATCCTGGTCGGGGTTTGTACCCACGAGGGCTGCATTCCTCTGGGGCAAAAGCCGTCCGATCCCCGGGGCGACTATGGTGGATGGTTCTGTCCGTGTCATGGCTCGGTTTACGACAGTTCCGGTCGGGTTCGCCGTGGCCCGGCCCTGGCAAATCTGGCGATTCCCCCCTATCGGTTTATCAGTGACAGTCTGGTCAGGATTGGCTCAAGGGAGGCGTTATGAGCAGTTTTGAGCCAGGCGAAACGGCGATAAGCCAGGGTTCTGTGGCCATTTACCAAATATTCTACAATCAACAGACCGAGGCAGCCCGGGACGAAGCGTTTCTGCCGCTTGACTGCCGTAGCGACCCCGCGCCGGAACGACGGGAAATTCATCATATCTTGGCGTTTTTTAAAGCGCAGCGCCATTATCACTCAGACTATTCAGGAATTGTTTCACCAAAATTTAGAGAAAAGGCTAAAATAACCGGTAATCATTTTATCAATTTTATAAATGAGAACCCGGGCGCTGACGTTTATTTTATTAATCCATATCCTCATTTATCATATTTTTGCTTTAATCTCTGGGATCAGGGCGAGTTGGTGTCGCCGGGCCTTTGTGACTTGGCCAATCAGGTTTTTGCCGCTGCCGGCTATGATATTGATGTGCGGAAACTGCCCCGCAATCGGACAGATACGGCGCTTTACTGCAATTTTTGGGTTGGCAGCCGCCGGTTCTGGGATCTGTTCATGCCCTTTGTCGACGGTCTGGTGGCCGCTTTGGATCGCTTGCCCGAGGCGGTGCAGGGGCGGATCTTTGGTCCGGCGCCCTATTTGACCGAGGCCACCTATTTTCCCTTCATTTTCGAACGCATGTTCAGCACGTTTCTGGCGCTGCATCCCGAGGTGGTGGCCAAGCCCTTTCATAATTGTCCCGCAGATTTTGAGCCCTATTACTTTTCCGATATGGAACGGCTGCTGATCGCTGAATGGGGGACGATGATCGATGGTTGGGATCAGAGCGGCGTTTATGATGCGGACCGGCGGCAGATTTTCTCTAGTCTGATGAAAATTGTTTATTTGTTTAATGGCGTAAAATACGAAAAATCACAACAGGAGCTGTTGCGGCAGTCGGCACAGGAAACCTCGGCAATCGATTGTTCTTATAAAGTAACGAAAAGAAATGCTTTGGTGGTTGCTCATTATCATGAGCAAGGCGTTATTGCCCAAGGCCTGATTGATTTTATAAGTGATTATTATGCAGCCGGAAATGAAGTCGTTTTTGTATCAACGAATGCCAGTGAAAAATATATTGATAAACTTCCGGCTGATATCACCGTAATTCAGCGTGAGAATAGCGGTTATGACTTCCTGTCTTACAAAATTGGTATCGCGGCTCTGACCGATATTCAGGATTTTGAGCATCTGACAATTATCAACAGCTCTTTCCTGATCCTTGATGCCGATCGGCTGCATCAGAATTATTTTCAAAAGCTTGGCGCTGCTCCTGATCTCTTTGCTCTGACAGCCAGCAAAGAAATTACCCCGCATTTACAGTCTTACCTGATCAGTTTCAGCCAGAAAGTTTTACGTTCGGGGGCCTTTCCGCAATGGTGGGATGGCGTGGGCACGATTTCCGAACGGGCCGAAGTCATCGCTAAATATGAACTGGGTATGTCACAATATTTTACCGATCTGGGGTTCTCTGTCGGTGCGGCTTTTGCGCCTGATGATCGCCAAAGACTGCTGGCCATCGCCCGGGCCATGGATTGCGGTTTTTTCAATCCGGACATTAGCCCTGATGGTCAGGTGGCGCTGGATATACGCACGGCCGATTGGCTGAATCCCACCCATTTTCTGTGGGATGCGCTTTTGGACAGCTGCGGCATCGTAAAACTGGAAACTTTGCGCAATCCCTTCCGCCTGGGCGAGGACAGTGCCCGAAGCCGCTTGGAGGGCAATCCCGCTTTCAAAAGCGCCCTGGTTGAGTTGATGGGATAAATGGCTTTTATTTCTTTTGTTTGTCCGGTTTACAACAAAGCCCGTTATCTGCCAGGTGTCATTGACGCCTTGGCCTTGCAGGCCCGACAGCATCGGCGGCAATTTATCTTTATCGATGACGGATCGTCAGACGAGTCTTTGGAAATCGTGCGCAGCCTTACCGGCGATTGGCCGGATTGCATCATTCGCCAGCAGGAAAATCAGGGGCCAAGTGGCGCCACCAATGCTGGGATCGCGCTGGCCGAGGGCGATTACATCAAATTATTGGGCAGTGATGACATTCTGGCGCCCTTTGCGACTGATTTGCTGCTGGCGGCGGCAGAGCAGACCGGTGCGGTGGCGGTTTTCAGCCGTCAGGATTATTATCGCACGGGTGCTGCCATGGTTTTCGCCGATGTCGATCCTCCGGCGCCGCGGTTGATGAAGGATGCCCTGGCTTCAACGATCGCGCTGGGAATTTCGGGAACCAGCCAGACCCTGTTTCTGGCCCAGGCGGTGCGTGAGGCCGGCGGCTGTGATCCCCGGGTTTTTGCCGAGGATTATTCCTTGGCCTTGCGCTTGGCCCGGTTTGGATCCTTTGCCGACTTGGATCTGGTCACCGCCTATGGCCCGGCGGACGAAGATGGGCGCATAATGGTGGGGCGCAAACACCAGGTTTTCCATGACTATAATCTGGCCCTGGCTCTGTTTTGCCAGGATCATCCGGAACTGGCGCCGGCTTATCCGCGCCTGGCATTGCGCCGGGCTGCCGGGCGGGCGGAGAAATGGGCGCAAAGGGAAGGAACCGGCGCCTCGTTCCTTCCATTTTGGCTGTTGCGGATGGCCAGCTATTTGCCGGGGCTGGATCATGGCCCGCTGATTTTTTCGACCCTGTCCGCTTTTGAAGGCGGACGCTGGAGCCGCCAATATCCGATTATTCGTCCCGGAAGGGCGCGTCAGGCTGATGATTGACAATATCGGTCTGGGCAATGGTCACCGCCTTTAAAAGGGCAAAGGCCGGCATGCCCGGCTGAAAGCCAAGCTCGCTTTGTGCCAGTTCGGTGATTTGCGACCATAGCGCGGTGCCGCCGCAGTCGAGCAGAATATCGACGACATGGCCAGGTCCGGGGGCGACCGCGATGACCTCGCCCTTTAAGACATTGCGGACGCTGAGATGGCTGGGGGCTTGGCTGGCCAAGGCGACGTCGCGGGCATGAATCCGCAGGCGCACAGCGGCTCCCGGCGGCAAATCCACCTGACTGACCAGGATGCAGCCGCCCGGCAGGCTCAGGCTGCTGAGGCCATGGGATTCATCATGATGGCTGAGTGTGGCCCGGATCACGGTGCCAGCGTCGCCGGATCCGGTCGCATGGCGAAGGTCAACCCGGGACAAGATATCTTCGGTGGGCCCGACGGCAAGGATGCGGCCCTCGGCCAGCAAAGCCAAATTATCGGACAGACCAAGAATTTCATCCAGGGAATGGCTGACATAAAGGATCGGCAGGCGATAATGACGGGCCAGGCGATGGATAAAGGGCAGAACCTCTTCCTTCCTGCCGGCATCCAGCGAGGCCAGCGGTTCGTCCATCAACAGGATCCGGGGATCGGCCAGCAAAGCCCGACCGATGGCGACCCGTTGTTTTTCGCCGCCCGACAATTTATGGGGTCTGCGTTCCAGCAAAGCGTCGAGGCCGAGCAGAGCCACCACATCATCAAAGCCGATGCGCTGGCGGTCCGGCCTGTGGCGCCGCTGTCCGAAGGTCAGATTGGCACGGACGGATAAATGAGGAAACAGCCGGCCATCCTGGAACACATAGCCGAGATGGCGCTTTTCCGGTGGCAGGTCAATGCCCAGCCGATCATCGAAAAGCACACGGCCATCCACCGCAATATGGCCCTGCTGTGGGCGCATCAACCCCGCCACCAGATTGATCAGGCTGGTCTTTCCAGAGCCCGAGGGGCCAAATAGGGCAGTAATGCCTGGACCGGCGCTAAGATCGACCGCCAGACGAAAGGCACCCAACTCATGGCGAAGGGAAATCTCTAACATCGGGATCAGCCTTGCAGTTTTCGGTGCATGCGCCTGGCCAGATAGTCGGCAGCCAGCAAGGCGGCAAAAGCGACCAGGACCGAAAGGGCGCAAAGCCGTAAAGCCTGCGCGTCACCGCCCGGCATCTGGGTCAGCGCATAGATGGCGATGGGCAAGGTGCGGGTTTCCCCGGGAATGTTCGCGACAAAGGTAATGGTGGCACCAAATTCGCTGAGCGAGCGGGCAAAGCCAAGAATCGTGGCGCTGAGCAGACCCGGGGCCATCAGCGGCAAAGTGACCCTTAGAAAAACCTCCAAGGGGCCGAGGCCAAGGGTGCGTGCCGCCTGTTCCAGTCCTTGGTCAACGTTTTCCAGAGACAGACGGATGGCGCGGACCATCAGGGGAAAGGCGATTACCGCCGAGGCGACGGCGGCCCCTTTCCAGGTGAAGGCCAGGGTGACCCCAAACCATTCCAGCAAAAGCGCGCCGATCGGGCCTTTGCGTCCCAGCATGATCAGCAGGAAATAACCGACCACCACCGGTGGCAGGACCAAGGGCAGATGAACCAGGCTGTCCAACAGGCTTTTGCCGATGAAGCGGCCTCGGGCCAGCAGCCAGCCGACCAGAATGGCCAAAGGCAGGCTGCCGGCCACGGCCCAACAGGACACCAGCAGGGACAGGCGCAAGGCCTCGGTTTCAAGCGGAGTCAAAGGAAGCCATAACGGGAAAAGATCGCACGCGCCGCCTCGCTGTGCAGATAGGCCAGGAACTGGCGGGCGGTCGGGCTGTCTGCCAGCAGCGCGACGGGATAGACAATCGGTTCATGGCTTTGATCGGGGATCAGGCCAACCACTTTGACCTTGTTGGAAATGGCGGCATCACTGGCATAAACCGCAGCCAAGGGGACTTCTCCCCGTTCCACCAGGGCCAGGGCGGCTCGTACCGAAGCGGCACGGACCAACTGGCTGTCAAGCCCCGGCCATTGACCAAAATAGGTCAGACTTTGCCGGAAATAGCGGCCGACCGGAACGCTGTCGGGATCCCCGCTGGCAATGCGACCGCCTTGGGATAAGGTCAGAATATCGGTGCCGGCCTGAATTTCCCTTGCAAGGGTCGGGCTGTCGCTTGGGGCTACCAACACGAGACGATTGCGCAGCAGATCGCTGCGGCTGTCTGACAGGATCAGCTTTTGGCGAGCCAGATAGTCCATCCAGGCGGTGTCGGCGGAAATAAAGATTTGTGCCGGCGCCCCCTGTTCGATTTGCTTGGCCAGATCCGATGAAGCGGCAAACGATGGCTTGACGGTAACGCCGTTCTCGGCGGCGAAATGCTCGCTAATCTCGCCCAGGGCATTGGTCAGGGAGGCGGCGGCAAAAACCACCAGGGTCTCGGCCTGCGCCGGGGCGGCAAGTGCGACAGAAATGGTAAAACCAACAAGGGCACCGATAAAAGTTGCGCGCCACATGACAGGGATCCAGCTAAAAAACGACATATAACCTATCTATATAACGATGGCGGGGCTGCGGCAATATGTTCGGCAAATAAGTCGTAAAGCTGTCCGCAAGGGCCATTAGCCTCATGCGCCGTGCCGCCATGGATTGACGACGGGCACTCCAAAGGCCTCGAACGGGCTTTCGTCGCGGGTTGCCACGGCAAAGCCGTGCGCCGCGGCTATCGCGGCGATGAAGGCATCGCCGGTGGAAACGGTGGCGCCGGCGGATTTCGCGGCAGCGGCTAAGCGGGCGTAGGATTTGCTGGCCGCATCGTCAAAGGGAAGCACCCGTCCGTCGAACAGCATAGCGATTTTAGTCTCGATGGCTTCGTGCAGGATCTCGCGCCGCCGTCCAGGCGGCAGCAATGCGACGCCATAGCGGAGTTCGGCCATCGAAATCGTGGTAAGAAAAAGCGTTTCCGCGGTCTGGCGGTCGAGCCAGGACAGGACGGCGGGCGCGGGCGCCGCTCGCAAAGGCTCCGAGATCACGTTGGTATCGAGGATGATCATCAATCGAAGCGCGCTGCGCGGGGTGGGCTCGGGTCGCGCGCGATGTCGAGATCGACGCCGCCGATATCGCGGCCGATTTGCGCCAGCAAAGACCCGATCCTGGTCCGGTCTGGCGGCTGCACGGCGGCGGCAAGGATCGCCCGAACTTCGGCTTCGGTGCTGCATCCATGGGCATCCGCCCGCACTTTCAAGGCGCGATGAATTTCGTCTGTAATCTGTCGAATGACAATTGAAGGCATGCCATAAACCTAGAAATGATATCCTATTCAAAAAATGATATCATTATTGGTGGCCAGATACAAAGAGAACAGGCTCGATCCGATCCATCAAAGGCCGGGACCAAACAGCTAAGGGCTTGGCTTTGTCCGTCATCGCTGTATATTCGTTTTATATAGCGGAGTCTGGCGATGACGGACAATAAGATCGAAGCGTTATTGGCCCTTAAGGGCAATCAAGGCGGGCCGATTGGGCGGGATCGCATCGCCATGCTGGAAGCGGTGGCAGCCCATGGCAGCATCACCCAGGCCGCCAAGGAATTGGGTTTCAGCTATAAGGCGGTCTGGGACGGGATCAACGCCATCAACAATCTTTTGCCCCGTCCGGCCTTGCTGGCCAAAGCCGGTGGGCGAGGCGGCGGCGGTGCGGAATTGACGGAGGAA
The DNA here is from genome assembly GCA_013349735.1 of Rhodospirillaceae bacterium. Taxonomy (GTDB): domain Bacteria; phylum Pseudomonadota; class Alphaproteobacteria; order Rhodospirillales; family Magnetospirillaceae; genus DUZF01. The sequence goes on along the minus strand of DUZC01000030.1, from coordinate 5,590 downwards.
GGCCATCATTTGATCGCCGCGTTCCGTCGCCTTGAAGACAAATTGTCGCGCATTTCACGGACCCTTGCCGAAGAAGGCCTGGACAATCAGACGGACTTGCTATTTTGGAGTGTTGCGATGAAAACCAGTGCCCGCAATGCCTTTCGCTGTCAGGTTATTGAAGTGCGCTGGGCACCGGTCAATGTCGAGGTGACCCTGCAGGTATCTGAGAAGAACGAAATCGTCGCGGTCATTACCAAGGACAGCGCTCAGGATCTGGGCATCGTGGTTGGGCGCCATGCGGTCGCGCTGGTGAAATCTTCTTTTGTCATGCTGGCGCGGGGCGACAGCCTGCCCAGACTGTCGGCAAGAAATAAAATCTGGGGAACCGTCGTTGAACGGGTCGATGGCGGCGTCAATAGTGAGATCGTTCTCGATATCGGATCCGGCAAGACCCTGACGGCGGTGATTACCAAGGACAGTGCCGATGAACTGCCCTTGGCGAAGGGCGATCAGGCCTGTGCCTTATTCAAGGCCTCGCATGTCATTCTGGCGGTGGATTGAGCGCGGCTTGTCGGATTTGCCGGCGATGGTCTTCCAGAATTTTCCATAGCGCCTGACCATAAGGTCCGACCAGTTCGGCGGCGCAATAAAGGATCAGCAGGAAATAGCCGTAATAAAAGCGGTCTTCGCCCCAGGCTGGCCAAATAAGAAAGCGCCCGCCAATACCGGCCCAGCTTAAGGCCAGAAGGCGCAGATAAATGGCATCTTCCGGCACCGGACGCAAAAAGCGGGCAAGACAGGCCAGTGCCGATAAACCCAGCAGGCCGAGCGTGCGTCCGGCTCCGGCGAACAGGACGAATCCGCCACTCAGCACCTGCAAATAACCGGCCCAGGTCAAGGGGGTCTGGTCTTGCGCAAGATTGGGAACCCGGTTGAGGAAGGTATAAACAAACATTTTTTCCCAGCCATAGCTGCCAGCCAGTTTGCCAACGAGGATCTGGCTGGCCGCCAGAAATCCAACCAGGACAAAGCCCAAAGCCTTTGACCTCTGCCGGCCAAACTGGCCAAACCAGAAGAAATATAAAGCCAGCCCCCCGATCAGGATTGCCGCATCCGGGCGGGCCAGGGTGGCCAGCCAGCCGGAGAGTGCAAAAGCCCAGGGGTTTCGTGCAAAAAGGGCCGCCGAAAAGGCGGCCACGGTCAGGGCTGTGCAAAGCGCATCCGGAGTCGAAAGCCGGGCCAACGAAGCCAAAGGCAGCTCACCCAGGAAACTCAGCGCCAAGACCAGAGCCAGCCAGAGGGGATGGACAAAGCGCCGCGGCCGCCAACGGTACAGCAGGACGGCCATGACCGCGAAACTGAAGGCCGAAACGGTCCAACTGGCGGTGGGCAGGTCCAGTCTGATGATCTGATGCGCCAGCCAGATCATCGCATTATAGAGCGGCTTAATCTGACACATCGGCAGCACCTGGACGAAATTGGCGCCTTCCAGGGACAAGGGGTTATGGCTGTGCTGGTCAAAAAGCCAGGCCGGCAGGGCGGCCTGGGCCGCGGTCATGGTCTGGCTGAAAATCTCCTGACTGTCCGGCGTCGTCCAGGCAGTCACACTGGCCACATAGCAGAGCATGTCCCAGTTGCCATAGGGCGCCAGCAGGCCCTGCAATACCGCATAGGCCATCAGAGCGGCATAGATCAGGGATAGCCAGGGGCTCTGAAAACTCTTGGGCTTGGGCATCGAGCATTGGTCCTTAGGCGTCTGGGACAAGATGGCGCAGCTGTTGCAGAAGGCGAGGAATTTTCATATGGTTCGATGAAATTTTCCACTGCTGATGGTGGATGCTTAATCCGGCGCTGATTGGTCGCTGAAACGCATGCCGGCACTTCCCGATCTGCTTGGTCTTTACCAAACCATTTTCGCCCTGGTGGTGATGACCCTGTTTGGCCGTTTGCTTTTGGCTGGCCGCCAGGGGATCGCCCTGCAATTGCTGGCGGGGTGGGCGGCGCTGTGCCTCTTACTGACCCTGTGGGGAATAAGTTCCAGCGCGTCCTTGCGTTTCCCGGCCGCAGCCTTCGTTTTGCTGTCTTCCGCGGCCTTTTTCCTTCCGCAGACCCGCTCTTGGGTCCGTTGGCGCGAGGATCTCGGCGAAGTTGGGCGGCTCTTGCTATTGATGGCGCCGCTTTTGTGGATGATGGCCGATATTCTGCCGTCGCAGGTGGATGTCTTTAATCTGATGCTGCCCAATGCCGCCTATCTTTATGATCATGCGGCCTTTCCGACCCAGTCCGGACCCCCGGCCTATTCGGATTTACCGGTGGCCCCCTATAACACCGAAATCGTTCCCTTTCTTGGCACGCTGGCCGGTGGCGGTTTTGCCGCCAACGGCTTGTCGCTTTTCACGCTGCTTTTGCATCTGGCGCCGGCTTTGCTTTACGCCAGAATTGTTGGCGGCGGACGTCCTGGCTGGCTGGCTTTGGCCTTCGGCTATGCCATGGCCACCTTGCTGAACCCCGGCTTTGTGCCGCGGGTGTCCTTTTCCGGCATGGGCGAGGGGCCTTTGTCGATCACCTTGCTGTTTGCCGGCTGGCTGGCTGCCGAAGTGATGGAAGGGCTGGCGGCAGGGGTCCGCTGGCCGGCCGCGCTGTGGCCTTTGATGCTGGTGCTGGTGGCGATGGCGAACATCAAGCAACAAGCGGTCGGCGTTTTTGTTGCTGCGGTTGTGGCGATGACCCTGGTGGCGGCCAGCGACCCGCGGATTGGCTGGCGGGCGGCTCTGCGCAATTTCGGACTGGCGGCGCTTCCCGCTATCGGCTTGTTTCTGGTGTGGCGCGGCTATGTCTTGGTCTATTTCCCGCAAGGCGAATTAAAAGCGCTGCCGTTAAGCGCCTGGGACTTCACGATCCTGCCGAAAATTGTCTTAAGCATGGTTACCGTGCTGATTTACAAAGGGTATTTTCTGGCAAGTCTGATCGCTGTTCTGGGCCTCTGGATAAAAAGGAAGGGGCTGGGCCTGTCTGTTTTGACCCGGCGCATCCTGGCCATGACCGGTGTCACCTTCCTTGTCTTTAATGGCTATCTGATCGCCGTCTATATTGGCCTGTTTCGCGAAGAACATTCCTATTTTCGCTATACCGCCGAACTGTCGATGTTGATTGACCTAGGTATCGTTCTGGCAGTCCGTGACCTGGTTACCCAGCGGTCTTCTGTCTGGTCAGCCAGGCTGGCCGGGGCGGCTCGGGCCCTGATCCCCTTGCTGCTGTTGGTGCCGCTGGGAACGGGCCTGCTGCTGCGTTTTGATCGCGACATGCCACAACCGCTGTTGCGGCAAATGGCGGCGCGGCTGGCGGCGGAAGTAAAAGAGGGAGATCGTATCGCCATTATGCTGCCCGGGGACAATGATTCTGTGGCTATTGCGTTGGGCAGCCTGCTGCGTTTTGGCGGAAAGGTTCATCCGCATCTGGATCTTAGATTCTCACGCACTGCCGGACCGGCGGATCTGGAGGCCGCTGCCGAGGAGGGCTATGCCCTGGCCTTTGTCTCCTGCACCGATGTTTCGGTTATCGATAGCCCGCCCCATTCGGCTGTTTTACTGGTGCGCGTCGATCAGCAATGGACGCTGCTCAAGAGTTGGCCATACGAGCCGCCTCCGCCGCGCAGCCGGTGGGGTTGGACCGAATCCCTGTCGCATCAGCCCTTTTGTCTGCCATGAACAGTTATTCGGTCATCATCGCGGCTCATCACCGCGCGCATTTGTTAGAGCGGGCGGTTCGTTCCGTGCGCAACCAGGCTGTGCCGGGTCTGCAGATCATCATCGTCTCAGATGCTGATGCGCCGGCAGTTCGTCAATTGGCCCGAACGCTGCTGACAGGGGATGATCTTTATATCGAACGGTTCGGTGAGCCGGGGCCGGCCCTCAGCCGCAATCTGGGTATCGCCGCGGCGCAATCCAGCTTTGTTCTGTTTCTGGATGATGATGACACCTTGTCTGAAAACTATTTAATGCAGGCCGATCGTTATATTAATAGTGATATATCAACTGTTTACTACTCAGACTTTATCGTTATTAACGAAGACCGCGAAGCCAATCTAATTGATTATAATTCTGCTGTTAAATTTTCTTTGGATGGTCGCCATCAACATGAAGTTTTTGTAAAAAACTTTATTCCCAACAGCGCTTTGATCTATCCGGCAGCGGCAATTAAAACAAAAGCCTTCGATGCGACGCTTATATTAAACGAGGATTGGGATTTTCTTCTTAATGTCCTTCAGGATTGCTCGTTAAAATATATGCCCGTTCTTGGCCCAAATATTTTCAAAACCGATCGCAGCAGGCAGGATCGCCGCGGTAGCGTCAATGATCACCGCCTTGCCGAGATCTGTCTGGCCCTTTACCAGAAATGGCCTGCCCCGGACGAAGAGACCCGGCTGGCCCGCCAAAATCTGTTCGCGGCCTCAGGCATTACGCTGCCCCTCGAGCTTTTCTAGACTGCTTCAGTTTTAAACTGAAGCAGTCTAGCACCCCTGTGAGAACGAAAAATCTCCGATTTTTCAATGCTCAAGCGCCGCTCGGGCTTAAGAGTTTTTCAGCTTTTTGGCTCAGTCAAAATGCGAAAAACTCTAATTTTTCACCGGCAGGGCCTGGGCGCAAAAGCGTCGCAAATCCGCCGAACTTGGCGGATGTTTGGCGCGCATGGCATGGTGCCGCACCTGTTGCAGAACGGTTTCAGCTTCGTCCTCATCCAAGGACAGCCCCAGCTGGCCGCAGGCGTGATGAATGGCCGCCACCCCGGAATGTTTGCCGAGTACGATGCGATGACGACGGCCCAAGCTTGTCGGGTCGATGGCTTCATAGGTGCGGCGGTCGCGCAGCAACCCGCTGACATGGATGCCCGCCTCATGGGTGAAAATTCCGTCGCCGACGATACTTTTATTGACCGGGATCGGCCGACCGGACGCCCGCGCCACCAAACGCGAGACCATTTTCAAATGGCGGGTGGCGACGCCGGTGCTGCGACCGTAAAGATGCTCCAGCGCGACCACCACCTCTTCCAGAGGCGCATTGCCGGCGCGTTCGCCCAAGCCATTGACGGTGGTGCTGACATGGCTGGCGCCGCCCCGGACGGCGGCCAGTGAATTGGCCGTCGCCAATCCCAGATCGTCATGGGCGTGGATTTCCAGCTCCATGCTGGTGGCGGCGCGCAGGCTGCGGAAAAGATCATGGACCACAAAGGGATCCATGATCCCCAGCGTATCGGCAAAGCGGAACCGCTTTGCTCCGGCCCGTTCACAGGCTTCGACCACCGCCAGCAGAAAATCCGGATCAGCCCGTGAGGAATCCTCGCCGCCAACCAAGACCGTGAATCCAAGATCCTGGCCCATGGCGATCATTCGGCTCAGATGCGACAAAGCCCAGGCCCGGTCTCGCCCCAATTTGCCGGCCAATTGTAAATCCGACACCGGCAGCGACAGATTGACGGTGTTAACCCCGGTGGTGGCGGCGGCTTGTAAATCCTCGGGACACATGCGGCACCAGGCGATGCTGCGGGCGGCCAGACCAAGCAAGGTGATGGCCCGCATCCCTTCTTGTTCCTCTGCACCCATGGCCGGGAT
>DUZC01000029.1 GCA_013349735.1 Rhodospirillaceae bacterium | reverse complement strand
CACATCGCAAGAAGCGTCCGCGCCGTCCGCTCCCCGGCATGATGCTGTTCCAGGATGGCTCGACCCATGCGTGGTTTAGCGGCAAACCGGAGTTGGATCTGATCGTCACGCTGGATGACGCCACCGGGGCGATCTATTCGGCCTTTTTCATCGATGAAGAGGGCACGGTCTCCAGCCTGCGTGGGTTGTCCGAGGTGATAAACCAGCATGGTCTGTTTTCGTCATTCTACACAGACCGCGGCAGCCATTATTTCTACACACCCAAGGCCAATGGGCCGGTGGACAAGAACCGTCTAACCCAGGTCGGTCGTGCCCTCAAGCAGCTTGGGATCGAGCATATTCCGTCCTATTCGCCCGAAGGCCGGGGACGGATGGAGCGGGCCTTCGGGACCATTCAGAAGCGGTTGCCGCAGGAACTGCGCCTTGCCGGAATCGACACGATCGATGCCGCCAACCAGTATCTGGTGGAACGCTTTGTCCCCTCCTACAACGCCGCCTTCGCTGTCAAAGCTGCCGAGGAGGGTACGGCCTTTGTCCCCTTCGTCGGCAATCTCGTCGAGATCCTCTGCATCCAGGAAAGCCGCGTGGTCGGCCGAGACAATTGCGTCCGTTACAACAGCCTCAACCTCCAGATTTCCGAGCAGGCCCACCGACACCATTACGTCAAGGCCAACGTTCTGGTCCATGAGTACGTGGATGGCACCTTGGCCATCTTCCATGGCCCGCGATGCCTCGCCCGCTACCGAGCCGACGGAATTCTCCAAAAGACAAGCCAGGCGGCGGCATGAGCAAACGGACCGCCTGCTTGCCAAGGCTCGCCGGGGCCTCGGTCGTATCAAGGCATCCACCCGTATCCCCAAAGGGGCCCCTCGGGCGGACCCTCCTTGACACAGCCGTCGCTCCCCGGCGATCCGGTAAGCAGGTCGGCTCCAAGGAATGGTCCTTTCAGTCTCACCAAGGAATACTGGGCTTTGACACCGCTCCAAATCCCAGCACATTTCATGAACGAGCGGACATTTGATGTGCTACGAAATCCGGACATCTTTATTCGCTATCGACAGGATTACAGCCAGATCGTCCGCATACGCGATGATAAGCGGCGTCAATTATGGCGAAATTAGGGTCGCCCGCCGGATTGGAACGGCTTTTTTCGGGGTAATCGCCCGCCCCCTTCACAAACAGCGGAGCGCACCCTATGTTGAGAACGCTTTCGCAAACTTTCGCCAATCCAATGAGGTGACCATGGCACTTGAGCTTCCCGCCCTGCCCTTCGACCCCAAGGCCCTTGAGCCGCATATGTCGGCCAATACGCTGTCCTTTCATCATGGCAAGCACCATGCGGCCTATGTGAACAATTACAACAATTTGACAAAAGACTCACCTCTGGCGACAAAGTCTTTGGAAGACGTTATTAAAGAATCAGCAAATGATTCGTCAAAAGCAGGTCTGTTTAATAATGGGGCACAGGTCTGGAACCATTCCTTCTTTTGGAATTGCTTAAAGCCTGCCGGCGGTGGCAAACCCACCGGGCAGCTCCTTTCTAAAATTCATGCCGATTTTGGCAGTTTTGAAAAATTCGTCGAAGATTTTAAGGCTGCTGGCGCCACGCAATTTGGCAGCGGCTGGGCCTGGTTGGTGTTGGACAAGGGCGCTCTAAAGGTCACCAAAACCGGCAATGCCGATACGCCCATGGTGCATGGTCAGACAGCCCTGTTCACCGTTGATGTTTGGGAGCATGCCTATTATCTCGACTATCAGAATCGTCGACCCGATTTTATCGCGGCCGTCCTGGAACATCTCGCGAATTGGGATTTCGTTGCCGACACTCTGGCAAAGGCGTCCCGCGCCTAAGACGGATGCAACCGGGCGGGCTTGGGTGTCCCAGTCCGCCTGCGTTCATCCAAGCCGTTCAATCCACCGCGATCAAGGCCGCTGCAACCCGGCGGCGTTCCACTAAAAGGACGTTATAGGTCCGGCAAGCGGCCCCGGTGTCCATGGCGTCAACAGACATTCCGGCGTCCCGTAAAGAGCGCCGCAACGCGGCAGCCAAGGGCAGCATACGCCGGCCCGTTCCCAGCAAGAAAATTTCTACTTTGGGCTGAGCCTTCAAAAGCTCGGCCAAAGATTCCAGGGTAATGTCCTCTATGCTTTGTACGGGCCAGGCCAGGGTCTGCGAGGGAAACAATAAGACCGACCCCTCATAACGGATGCCGCTGATGCGGAAACCGCCATCGCCATAGCTATGGATGATCTGACTGTCACCCGCGGATAAGGGGGTTAGTTCCATGGCTGGTATTTAGAACGTCACGGCCGGGAGTCAACCGGCTGTGCATCGCCTTTTAGGAAATGCGCGCGGGTCGCGCCAAGCCAAAGGACAATCGGACTGGATACCAGAACCGATGAATAGATCCCAAAGACAATGCCGATTGTCAGTGCCAGCGCAAAATTGTGCAGCGTTTCACCGCCAAACAACAGCATCGACAACACCACCATTTCGGTACAGCCATGGGTTATAATCGTTCGCGACATTGTGGCGGTAATGGCGTTGTTGATAATTTCAGGGACACCGGCCTTTTTGAATTTTCGGAAGTTTTCGCGGATTCGATCGAAAACCACCACCGACTCATTCACCGAATAGCCGAGCACCGACAGAACCGCCGCCAGAACGGTCAAAGAAAAATCCCACTGAAAGAAGGCAAAAAACCCAAGAATAATCACCACATCGTGAAGATTGGCAATGATCGCTGCGACGGCAAAGCGCCATTCAAAGCGAAAAGCGAGGTAAGCCATAATCCCGGCACAAACCAGCGCCAGCGCAATCGATCCATCGGTTACCAGTTCCTTGCCGACCTGCGGACCAATGAACTCAACCCGACGAAGCTCCACCTGAGGTTGAGAAACTCTCAGGGCATCGAGAACCTTTTCCGACAATTGCGCTGAGGAAACACCCTCTTTCAAAGGCAGGCGAATGATCACATCCGAGGAGGTGCCAAAATTCTGAACGGAACTGTCCCCAAACCCAGCAGCCACCAGTTCGCCGGTTACCCGCCCCGGTTCTACCGCCTGCGTATAATGTACCTCGATGACGGTACCGCCGGTAAACTCAACACCAAAATTGAGACCTTTGGTGGCCAGAAAAAAGATAGCCAGCAGGAAAGTGATCAGCGACACCACGGTCGTCGACCGGGCGTAGGTCATAAACGGAATGTCGCGCTTGAACCGGAAGAATTCCATTGCTTGCCTTCTGGGTCAAATAGAGAGTTGGGTAAGCTTGCGTCGCCGTCCATAGGTCAGATTGACCAAGGCCCGTGACACCAGGATGGCACTGAACATCGAGGTCAAAATCCCCAGGCAAAGCACCACGGCAAATCCGCGAACCGGACCTGAGCCGTAAGCGAACAACGCCACACCGGCAATAAAATTTGTCACATTCGAATCAAGAATGGTTGCAAAAGCCCTTTGATAGCCAGCATGAATGGCCGCATGTGGCGTCTGACCGGCCCGCAATTCTTCGCGAATGCGTTCATTGATCAGCACGTTGGCGTCAATGGCCATACCAACGGTCAAAGCAATAGCAGCAATGCCTGGAAGCGTCAAAGTCGCCTGCAGCAAGGACAGCAGCGCCACCAGGAAAAGCACATTGGCCGCCAGGGCCAGAGTGGAGAACAGACCGATCAGTCGGTAATAGATGGACATGAACACAGCGATCGCCACGAAACCCCACAGCACCGAATGAACACCCTTGGCGATGTTCTCCGCCCCCAGGCTTGGGCCAATGGTACGTTCCTCGATGATTTCCATCGGCGCGGCCAGCGCGCCGGCGCGCAGCAGCAAGGCGACGTCATTGGCGTCCTTGACCGACATCCGCCCGGTAATCTGAACCTGGCCACCATCGATTTGCTGCCGGATGACCGGCGCCGTCACCACCTCGCCCTTGCCTTTCTCGATCAGTAGAATGGCCATGCGCTTGCCGACATTGTCACGGGTGACCTGAGAAAAAATGCGGGCACCGCGCGTATCGAGATTGATATGAACGGCCGGCTCGCTGGTCCGGTTGTCGAAACCGGCGGACGCATTGGAAATATTCTCGCCGGTCAGAACGATCGTCCGCTTAATCAGCAGCGGTTCGCCATCGCGCCCGCTTTGATAGAACTCATCCCCCGGCGGCACCAGACCCCGGGCGGCGGCCTGCAGGCTTGGCCCGTCCACATGATCTTCGTCCACCATACGAATTTCCAGGCTGGCGGTGCGACCCAAGATATCCTTGGCTTTGGCGGTATCCTGGACACCCGGCAACTGCACCACGACCCGTTCGGTACCCTGTTGCTGGATAACCGGTTCGGCCACCCCCAGTTCGTTGACCCGATTGCGCAAGGTCAGGACGTTCTGTTGCAAGGCCTGATCCTGGAAGGTTTTCAGGGCCTGAAGAGTCAAGGTGCAGGACAGCCGGGTATCGTCGATCTGCTGAACCGTCATATTGCGCAGGTTTTTGCGCAGTTCCTCGGCCGCCTGCGCCCTGGTTTCGCCATCGCGAAATTTCACAACAAGACTTTGACCTTCACGCGTGACACCGGCAAGTGGAACCTTGGCCTCGCGCAGCAGGCCGCGCACATCGTTGATCTGCCGCTCCAACTGCTTGTTGAGGGCGGCTTTCATATCCACTTGCATAAGGAAATGGACCCCGCCCCGCAGATCAAGACCAAGATACATGGGCAGCGCCCCAACCGATGCCATCCATTGCGGCGACGCCGAGAGCAGGTTCAGCGCTACGGTATAAGAGTCCCCCAAGGCAGACTGGAGAACGTCCTTGGCTTTCAACTGGCTGTCAGGATCAGGCAAGCGGACCTTAATGCCGTTGGCATCCGATAAAATACCCAGCGAGGTTATCTGCTGCGCTTTCAGCGTGTCTTCGACAGTCTGCAAAAGCCGCTGATCTACCTGGGCCACCGAATTAGCCGGCGAAATCTGGACAGCCGGAACTTCACCAAAGAAATTCGGAAGCGCGTAAACCAGCCCCAGCAGCAATGCCACCAGGATCACGATATACTTCCAGCGCGCGTAACGGTTCATCCCGGTTTTTCTCCCGCCAGGGACTATTTCTTGCCGAAAAGCCCACCAAAAGGTGAACTTTTTTTCTCCTCAACCGGCGCAGAAGGCGTGGTCGAGGCTTCTGGCTCGGCATCGCCGGCAGCAGCCGAATCCTTACTGGCGGCAACCGGTTCCGTTTTTGCCAGCACTTCGGCGATGGCAGCCCGCATGACACGAACACGAACCCCTTCAGAGATTTCCACCGAAACCTCAGAGTCACTGATCACCTTGTTGATCTGACCAATAATCCCACCTTGGGTCAGCACGCGATCGCCACGCCGCAATTGCATGACCATTTCACGATGCTGCTTTGCCTTCTTTTGCTGAGGCCGGATCAGCATGAAATAGAAGACGACAAAAATCAGCACTAATGGCATGAATTGCGAGAGATCGCTCATACCACCAGCCCCTGGCGCCGCCGCAGCCTGCGCATATGCTTCAGAAATCAACATGCCTTGTCTCCAGTCGTCTTGGAAGCAGCGGGACTATAACGGGGTTGCCGCCAGTTGCAATCGGTAACCGATTCACAGGATCTTGACCCCGGCCGGTTGCATGCTACTTTTGGCAGAATGAACATGGAAAGCGACTTGATCAAGCAGCTCGAGCGTATTGCCGACGCCCTTGATCGCCTGGCCCCTCCCGCCCCCAGACCGACCGCCCTGGATCAGGCCGACGCCTTTGTCTGGCATATTCAACCCGAAGGGCTTGAAGCTGTCAGAAAGGTTAATGCGGTTCCGGTTGGCCTTTTGCGCGGAATCGAGCGCCAGCGCGATGTCTTGCTGGACAATACGCGCCGTTTTGCTCGCGGCCTGCCGGCCAATAATGCTTTGTTGTGGGGGGCGCGCGGTACCGGCAAGTCATCCTTGGTCAAGGCGGTTCATGCCACCCTTAATGAGGAAAATCCGGGCTGTCTGGCTTTAGTGGAAATCCACCGCGAGGATATTCCCTCGCTTCCCCGGCTGCTGGCTTTGTTACGGTCCAGCGCCCGTCGCATTCTGCTGTTCTGTGACGATCTGTCCTTTGAAGCCGCTGATGAAAGTTACAAATCCCTCAAGGCCGTTCTGGAAGGCGGCGTCGAAGGTCGGCCTGATAATGTGGTGTTCTACGCCACCTCCAATCGCCGCCATCTGATGGCCAGGGACATGATCGAAAATGAAAAATCCACGGCCATCCATCCCGGGGAAGCAACGGAGGAACGGGTTTCACTGTCCGATCGCTTTGGCTTGTGGCTAGGATTTCATAATCTCGACCAAGCCACCTTCTTTGCTATCGTTGAAGGATATGCTGCGGCCTATGGCTTGACGATTGCGCTTGCCGATCTCCAGAGTCAGGCCCTGGAATGGTCAATGACCCGTGGATCACGGTCCGGGCGCGTGGCCTGGCAGTTTATCCAGGATCTGGCTGGTCGTCTGGGGCAGCCGTTGGAATAGCCTTTCCTCCCAAAATATCTTCCGGGTCCATGGCCCGCGTCCCCTGACGGATCTCAAAATGCAGCTGCGGCGGCGTAACCCCGCCAGACTCGCCCGATTTGGCAATTTTCTGGCCGCGCTTCACCGCTTCGCCGCGCTTGACCATTAAGGCGTCGTTATGAGCATAAGCGGTCATCCAGCCATCAGCATGTTTGATCAAGAGAAGATTGCCAAACCCCCGCAATTCATTGCCGGCATAGGCAACCACCCCGTCCTGGGCAGCAACCACCTGGGTTCCCCGCGGCAATTTGATATTGATGCCATCATTATGCTGACCCTTGCCGCTGGAACCGAAGGGTTGAAGGATCTCGCCCTTAGCCGGCCAGATGAAGCCGCGCCCATGTTTGGGAGGCGCCGCGATGACCGTCGCCGCAGCCAATTTTGTCTCTGCGGGCGGTGAAATGGCCGGCCCCGGCGAGCCCCCGGACGCGGGCACCGGCTTGACATCCCGTTCCGCCAGGCTGCGCGGGCTTGGCTGATCCTGGACTAAAGGTTTGATAACCGGCGGCGTTGTGGGAACTTCAGCGGAATTGACCGGCCGCTTGGCCCGCGCCGTCGCCGGCAGTTTAAGGCCTTGCCCAACCTGTAAAACATAGGGCGCGGTCAGTTCGTTCAAACGAGCCAGGGTAGAAAAGGGCACGCCTGTCTTGCGCGCCACGCCGATCAGGGTATCCCCCTTGACCACCACATAATCTCCGGCATTGGGCAGAGTGAGCACCTGCCCGGGAGTCAGTTGAAACGGGGGCTGCAGGCCATTGCCATCAATCAAAGAGCGTACAGACAAATTAAGCTGGCGCGCGATGCCATAAATGGTATCGCCCCGCTGCACCACATAGCCGTGCGCCGTCCCCTGACGGCTAACCTCCGGGCCATGGCTAAGCGGGTCCTGCGTCGCGCATCCACCAAGCAGAAGCAACAGACTCAAAACACCGGACGAAGCCGCCTTGACGGCGCGGATGGGAAGGAAATGGATCATCGCAAAACAGTATATGAGCCTTGACCTCGCTTCAATTGCCCACCGGCAAATCACCGGCAACCAAGGGCACAAAGCGCACTGGAAATAAACGTTCGACCAAAGGATGCCCGTCTTTTTTACGAATTCTTTGAACTTCCTGGTCGCTGCCCGGCAAACCGATCGGCAGAACCATCACGCCCCCTTCTGCCAATTGGGCAAAAAGCGTTGCCGGCATTTTCTCAGCCGCCGCCGTAACCAGAATCCGATCGAAAGGAGCCTGCTCCGGCCAGCCGCGGCTGCCATCGCCGGTTATGGCGGTGATATTGGACACCGCCAAAGTGCGGAACTTCTGTTCCGCCTCCAACAGCAAAGCCTTGAACCGTTCAACGGTGTAAACCCGCCGGCACAGCTTGGCGAGCACGACGGTCTGGTAACCCGAACCGGTGCCGACTTCCAAAACCTTCATCCGATCGCCCACTTCCAGAGCCTGGGTCATCAGAGCGACCACCAGCGGCTGGCTGATCGTCTGACCCTGTCCAATCGGCAGAGCGGTATTTTCATAGGCCTGATCAACAAAGGGCTCGGGCACAAAGATCTCACGCGGGACCCGTTCCAGCGCCGACAGCACCTTGGTGTCGCCTACGCCTGACTTACGCAGTTCCATGACCAGACGGATTTTGCGTGCCGCACCGTTCATACAAAGATCTTTGCCAGGCGATCCATCGCCAATACCGAAGTGAAGTCAACGCAAAGCGGTGTTACCGCAATGGCGCCGCGGCAGACCGCCTCCAGATCGGTTCCGGCGATACCCCGATCCTCGGCCCTTTGGCCACCAACCCAAAAATAGGGCTGTCCGCGCGGATCCAAGCGCTCGCAAAGCTCGTCACCCAACTTCCGTTTACCCTGCCGGACCACCTCTATCCCGGTCACCTCATCGGCAGCGACGTCAGGAAAATTGACGTTAATCAAGACGTTCCTTGGCCATCCGATCTGAGTCAATTTTGTAATAACCGAACCGGCCCAATGTTGGGCCGTATTCCATTTGATCGGCTTGTCGCCCTCAATTTGCTGGGAAAAGGCAATGGCCGGAACCCCCAACAAGGTCCCTTCCATGGCGGCCGCCACGGTCCCGGAATAGGTAACATCCTCGCCGAGATTACCGCCCCGATTGACCCCGGACAGGACCAGGTCAGGACGGCATTTCTTCATGACATGCCGGATGCCCAGCAAAACACTGTCGGTCGGCGTACCGTCGACGGCAAAGCGTCGGCGCCCCGCCTGGCGCATCCGTAAGGGTCGTCGGACTGTCAAAGAATGAGCGACCGCGCTTTGCTCATGTTCCGGGGCCACCACCCAGACATAGGGCGACAGCGATCTTGCCACCTTTTCCAGCAATTTTATGCCGGCCGCGTCGATGCCATCGTCATTCGACACCAGAATGCGGGCCCTCGAAAGGTCTGGAATAGGATCAAACATGCGGAACGATACGGTCAAGGCCACCCATATACGGACGCAACGCTTCAGGGACGAGCACCGCCCCGTCACTTTGCTGATAATTTTCAAGAATCGCGACCAAAGTTCGGCCAACAGCCAACCCTGAACCATTCAGAGTATGGACAAAACGCGTGCCCTTATCCCCGGCACCCCGGAAACGGGCATTCATCCGCCTGGCCTGAAAGTCGCCGCAATTGGAACAGCTGGAAATTTCCCGATAACAGTTCTGACCGGGCAACCAGACTTCGATGTCATAGGTTTTCATCGCCGAAAAGCCCATATCGCCGCAACAAAGCGCCATAACGCGATAAGGCAGCCCAAGCCGTTGCAGAACCATCTCGGCACAAGCCGTCATCCTCTCATGCTCGGCTGCGGACGCATCCGGATGCGCGATGCTGACCAATTCTACCTTGCTGAACTGATGCTGGCGGATCATGCCGCGGGTATCGCGGCCAGCCGCACCGGCCTCGGACCGAAAGCAAGGGGTGAGCGCGGTCATTCGCAGAGGTAGCTGGGCCTCATCGACGATCTCACCCTGGACCAGATTGGTCAGCGGGACTTCGGCTGTGGGAATCAGCCAGTGCCCGGTATTGGCCCGAAAAAGGTCCTCGCCGAATTTAGGCAATTGGCCGGTCCCGAACAGCGCTTCATCGCGAACCAGAAAGGGAGGATTGATCTCGGTATAGCCATTCTCGCCCGTATGCAGATCCAGCATAAAGGCGGCTAAAGCCCGCTCCAAACGGGCCAAAGCCCCCTTGAGAACCACGAAACGGGCACCGGACAGCTTGGCCGCCGCCCCAAAGTCCATCAATCCAAGCCGTTCGCCAATGGCATCATGTTCCAGGGGTGCAAACGAAAATACGGGTGGCTTGCCATTGCGGCGCAATTCAACATTCGCCGTCTCATCCTTGCCGTCCGGAACATCGTCGGCCGGAAGATTGGGAATCCCCATCAAGAGATCGTCGATCTCTTTGCCCAAGGCTTTTTCCTGGATTTCGGCGGTCCCGAGGGCCTCTTTCAGGGCCGCAACTTCAGCCAGTTGGGCCGCAGCATCCCCGCCCTGCTTCTTGACTTCGCCAATTTGCCTGGAGGCCTCATTGCGCTTGGCCTGCATTTCCTGAAAAGCCGTTTGCGCCGCCCGGCGGCGCTGATCGAGTTCGGCAAGTTGTAAAGCCACGGAACCAAGCCCGCGCCGTGCCAAGGCCTTATCGAAGAACGCTGGCTTTTCCCGAATGAACCGGATGTCGTGCATAAAGACCCCGAAGCTGCTGGCTGACCGCCGCCGGTTATAGTGCGCCGAGGGCCATAGGACAAGTGAGCGCTTTGCCTCTACTCGTTGAAATCCGTCTCCTCGACCGGGTCATCAGGCACGGCCTCCGTGATTTCTGAACGCCCCTTTTCTACCCAGCGGCAGGAAAAAATAGAAATCTCGTAAAGCAGCAACATCGGCACAGCGAGGCTCAACTGGCTGATGACATCAGGCGGCGTCAGCACGGCAGCAACGATGAACACGCCAACGATCGCATAACGGCGCTTTTCCGATAAATCCTTGGAGGTCAAAATGCCAACCTTGGCCAAAAGCGTCAGCAAAACCGGCATCTGAAAGGCAATGCCGAACGCAAAAATCATCTTCATCACCAGGGAGAGATATTCCCCGACCTTGGCTTCCAATTGAATGGGCAGTCCGCCGCTTTCACCGCCCAGGGTTTCAAAGGACAGAAAGAATTTCCACGCAACCGGCAATACCAGGTAATAGACCGTGGCCGCGCCTGCCAGGAACAACAGCGGGGTCGCCATGACAAAGGGCAAAAACGCCTTTTTCTCATGCTTATAAAGCCCCGGCGCGACGAAGGCCCACAACTGTCCGGCCCAGACGGGAAAACAAAGGAAAGCCGCAGCAAAGGCCGCCACCTTCATATAAGTGAAAAAAGCCTCGGTCAAAGCGGTGAAAATCATTCGGCGATTGTCGCCGCCCTGCGCTGCTAAAATGTCCGCCAGCGGGTGTACGAGAAAGCCGTAAATGTCTCGAGCCAGGTAATAGCAAAGGATAAAGGCGAAAAAGAACGCCACCGACGAAATCATCAAGCGTCGCCTGAGCTCGATCAAATGTTCCAGCAGAGGCATTTTATGATCTTCGGGGGCAGCGCTCACGGCTTCGGCTCGATGGGCGGCGTCGGCGCGGACACCGAGGCCTGAGGATCGGCCAGCAAGGCCTCCTCTATGGATTTCGGATCAATCATTTGCTGAACTTTATCGGCGACCGCGGTGGGATTGACCGCCTGCACCTGCCGTCGCACTTCGTCCAACTCGGCCTGTCGGACCATTTCATCCAGATTATGCTGAAATTCGCCTGCCAAAAGCCGGGCCTTACGCGTCCATTGCCCCATAGTCCGCATAACCCGCGGCAGATCTTTGGGGCCAATAACCACCAAAGCCACCGCGCCGATCAAGGCCAGTTCAGACCAGGCAACGTCGAACATGCCACATCGCCTCAGTGTTTGGCTGCTTCATCCCTGTCGGCGGCTTGGCCCGCCGGTGCCTTGGCAGCAGATTCGGATGAAAGCACCTTGGGATGCGGCACATCCGGCGTTCCCGGCAGATCGTCATCCTGCAGGCCTTTCTTGAAGGCCTTCACCCCTTTGGCCAATTCGCCCATCAGGTTGGATACCCGTCCCCCGCCGAACAATATCAGGACGATGGCCAGAACCACCAGCCAATGCCAAATGCTAAATGAACCCATCTGCGCCCTGCCTCCCACCACCGGATGGTAAAATCATCGGACCATCAGAATCTTACCATAATGCATTAATCGGCGGGATCATCGCAAAAGACCCGCCCCGGAGCAATGTTTCTGAACCATTTTTAGCTTTCGCCCAATTCACCATGGGCTTGCAGGGCTTCAAGCGCCCGGCGTTCCAGCTCGCTTTCGTCCAATTCCTCCAGCCCGGCCTCGGCGGGATCCGCGTCTTGCGCCCGGTTGCCATAGCTGGCCATGACCGGCCTTGCATCCAAAAGCCCAGCGGCCTTGAGCTCCTGTAGATTCGGCAGATCGTCCAAGGCCGTCAGCCCAAAATGATCAAGAAAACTTTCCGTCGTCCCCCAGGTCATCGGTTTGCCTGGGGTGCGCCGACGACCGCGAGGCCTCACCCAGCCTGCCTCAAACAAAGCGTCCAGCGTTCCCTTGCTGAGGGCAACGCCCCGAATTTCCTCGATTTCCGCGCGGCTGACCGGCTGATGATAGGCAATGATGGCCAAGGTCTCGATGGCGGCCCGGGATAGTTTTCGTTCCACCTCAACCTCAATTGCCAATAAGGAGGCCAAATCCGGTGCGGTGCGAAAGGCCCAACGGCCATTGCGCCGCACCAGATTAATCCCTCGTTCTTGGTAATCTCTGGTCAGACTGGACAGCAAGCTGTCCAAATCGGCCCCTTCGGGCAACCGGTCAGCCAACCGTTGTTCGTCCAAAGGTTCGGCTGATGCGAACAACATAGCCTCGAGCAGCCTCAGATGCTGAATGTCGCTCATTCGGCCAATCCTCCAGCCCGCAGCCACAAAGCGCCAAAGGCGCCGTCATCCTGGCGCAGCTGAAGCCGACCCTGGCGACAAAGCTCCAAGGCCGCGCAGAAATGAGCGGAAACCGCAGAACGCGCCAACAATCCCTGCAGATTGCCTGGCAAAAGCGTTACCAGCTGGGACCAGTGCGGCAAGGCCGCCAACATGCCGGTCATGCGCCTAAGCGCATCATCGGGCGAATAGAGATCGGCCGCTTCGATCCTTAGCGAAGTCACAATATTTCGTCTTTTGACGTCACCATAGGCCATCAACAATTCGAAAAGCCTCAGATCCCAGACCGGCCGTGCCAAAAAGCCAACCTGCTCGGTGGCCCCGCGCGCATGAACATCGCGGCCCAGTCGCGGACGGGCCTGTAACGACTGCCCAGCCTTTCGCATGGCCTCCAGCCGCTGCAATTGAAACGCCAGCGCCGCGGCCAGTTCTTCACCACTGGGTTCGTCCGGCTGGGCGGGTTCAGGAAGCAAGAGCCGGGATTTGAGATAGACCAGCCAGGCGGCCATCACCAAATAATCTGCGGCCAGTTCAAGATCGGCCTGCCGCCGCTCTGCGATAAAGGCCAGATATTGCTCAACCAATTGCAGAATAGAGAGGCGCGTCAGGTCAACTTTCTGCTCGCGGGCCAAGGCCAGCAGAACATCCAATGGCCCCTCATACCCATCAAGATCCACCATCAGCATCGGAGCCGATGCTGGGGCGGGCTTTGGATCGCCAAAGCCGTCGCCCAGGCCGAGCTGTTCCATCAACTGAGCCCAGTCATCCAGAACACAAGGTTTTCCAGAAAATAGACCGGCACGCCCACCAGCCACAAAAACACATCAATATGCAACATGGGCAGGACAAACAGACCGATAAGCAGAATTGCGAAAGTATAGCGTTCCAGCCGTTCCAGCTTCTGCCCCAAACGGAGGGGCAAAAGCCCCACCAGCACGCGCCCGCCATCCAGGGGTGGCAGGGGCAGCATATTGAAAACAAAAAGAAC
>DUZC01000028.1 GCA_013349735.1 Rhodospirillaceae bacterium | reverse complement strand
CTGGGCGCCGATTATAGTTTGACCCCAAGGCAAGGTTGGCTTGACGCGGATTTAATGGATTTGGGTTTGGTGGCCCCGGCTGTGGACAGAGAATGTCCCGCTGTCTCGGATCTGCCTGGCCTGATTGGCCTGCTGTACGTCCTTGAAGGCTCGCGCCTAGGCGGCGAAGTCATCGCCCGGCAATTGGTTCAGTCTTTGCCGGTGGGGGCGCCCCTCCGGTTTTTCCGAAGCAGCGGGGCCGAAGCCGCATGGGCCAATTTCAGTCTCTTCGCCGCCCGTTGTCCGCCCGAGCAAATTGGCCTTTGTTGTGAGACGGCTGTCGCCGCTTTTGCCTTTATACGGGATCACCTTGACCGGTTGCGCTGACGCCCAGCACCGTTTGCAACCCATCCCGCAATTGCTTCAAGGAAAACGGCTTTTTAATGAAAAAGTCGACCCCCGCCGCATAGGCTTCTTTTTCGGCTCCTTTATCAGACACGCCGGTTACCAAAATGATAGGAATTTTAGGGTCAATGCCGCTGATGCCCGCCCGAATTTGACGGGTGCATTCCAAACCATCCATCCCACTCATCTTCCAATCCATAATGACGATATCGGTTGGAGCCCCTTTGAGGGCTTTTATGGCTTGGGTCCCGTCTTCGGCATCGACGGTCTCGGCCACACCAAAGAGGTCCATCGCCATCTGAATGAGATCACGTGATTGCGGAGAGTCTTCGACGATCACGGCCCGCGTTATTTTTCTGAGCATTGGCTTGGAATCCTTGGCAAAGCTTTGTTCAATAGTTTCAGACGGTAAGGGTCGCGAGAATAGGTAACCTTGAAAAATGTCGCAACCGGCCTCATTCAACAAGGAAGCCTGTGCTTCTGTTTCCACGCCCTCGGCCACCAGTTCCAATTTGAGTGTCTTTCCGAGTGATAATATGGTGCGGACAATTTCAGCATCATCTTCGTCTCGATCGGCCTCCATGACAAAACTGCGGTCGATCTTGAGCACATCGATGGGCAGGCGACGCAGATAAGCAAGGCTTGAATAGCCCGTGCCAAAGTCATCGATGGCTACTCTGAGCCCAAGTTCCCTTAATTCCTGAAAAATTCTTATGGCCTGGCGGGGATCGGTCATCACCACGCTTTCGGTCAGTTCAACTTCCAAGGAGGCGGTGGGAATAGCATGGCGCCGACAGGCCTCGCTGATTTGTTCGGCAAGATTACCGCCCTTAAGCTGGTGGGCGGATACATTGATAGCCACCTCCATCAGACCATATCCGGCGGCCTGCCAGGCGGCAATCTGTCGACAGGTCTCTTCGATGACCCAGGAGCCTATTTCGCCGATAAGCCCCGCATCTTCGGCAATAGGAATAAAGCTTGCCGGTGAAACGGAACCCAGGCGAGCGCTGTTCCAGCGCAGCAGGGCTTCGTAGCCGACGGTCTTGCGGCTTTTTGCGTCCACTTTCGGCTGATAATGCAGCGTGAGTTCCTGGTTGGCCATGGCTAGGCGCAGGCAGGATTCGATGTCGCCCCGTTGCATAGCGGTTTCCGACATCTTGGCCTGGAAAAAGCGATAGGTCTGACGGCCAGCATTTTTAGCCGCATACATTGCGGTTTCCGCGGCACGCATCAGCATCACGCCATCCTCTCCGTCGTCGGGATACAGGGCGATGCCGACCGATGCGCTGACATGGATGGTATGGGCCTTGATGACGATAGGCTGGCTGACGGCCGCAATGACTTTTTGGGCCACGACAGCGCAGTCTTCAGGCTGGCTGACATCATCAATCAGGATAACAAATTCGTCCCCGCCCAACCGCGCGAAATTCTGGATATCGAACATCCGCGTTGGCGTATCGGCAGTACGCAAACAGCCCTTGATCCTCTGCGCGACGTCTTGCAACAAGCCATCGCCGACATTATGCCCAAGGGTATCATTGACCTCTTTAAAGCGGTCAAGATCCAGGATCAGGAGCCCCAATTTTTTACGGTCGCGGCCTGCTGAAAAAACGCCATGTTTCAGACGGTCCTCGAACAGTCGCCGGTTCGGCAGGCCGGTCAATTGATCAAAGAATGCCAATTCCTCGATTTTTGCATCTCTGAGTTTTAGCTCGGTATTGTCGAAATGCGCGCCGACATAATGGGTGATCTTACCTTGGTCATCCTTTACCGCCGAGATGGTTAACCATTTTGGGTAAATTTCGCCATTTTTACGTCGGTCCCAGACTTCACCTTGCCAAACGCCGCAGCGCTTCAGGCTGTCCCACATCTCGCGATAAAAGTCACCGCTATGGCGACCCGACTTAAGCATTCGGGGTGACTGCCCAATAATTTCTTCCGCCGAATATCCCGTGGTTTCTATGAAAGCCTGATTGACGTTTAAGATTGTTCCATCTGCATCGGTTATTACCATTCCTTCATGCGATTCGAAGGCGACGGCAGCAATGCGGAGTTGTTCACTGGCCTGTTTGATTTGTGTGATGTTGGTGTGGGTAACCACCACCCCTTTGATCTCGGATCGTCCTAACGGCGAGACAACCATGGAAAACCAACGCTTTTCCCAAGGCGAATCGCAGGGATATTCCATGGTGAAACTTTGCAGCCGGCCCTCCAATACCGCTTGGATGCCGTTAAAGGCGTCGCGCGCCTGTGACTCTTCGGGGGCATGCGCCAAGCGGCAGATGTCCAGGTAATTGGTTCCGATTCCGGTATTTGCTGCCGCGGTGTCAGGTTGGGCACAATTATCCAGGGCAAATTGACGCCAGGCGTCATTTACGGCGACGATGACACCTTGGCGATCCAGAACCGCGATCTGGAATGGCACCGAGTTCAGGGCAGCATCGAAAATACTGTCCCGGGATAGAAATTCAGACAATGACGGATTCTTGTCACGAACTTCGTTCATTGGCCGCTCACATCTATTGGGCTGGCGCCACAGGCCGATTTAATGCCTTTTTTATTCCAGCATGGATCTGCTTAAGTGAAAATGGCTTGCCCATGAACAGATCTACCCCCGCTTTGTAAGCCTTAGCCTTTGATGCCTTGCTGACTGATCCGGTCAGCAGAATAATAAAGGTATGCGGATCAATTCCGTCAATCCCCGCGCGGATTTGTCTCGTACATTCCAGGCCGTCCATGACATCCATCTTCCAATCCATAATCACAAGATCTGCCCCGACTGACTTAAGCTTCTCTATTGCTTCAGCGCCGTGGGCGGCCAGGATGATGTCATTAATTCCGACGAGAGACAGCGCTATGCCAAGCAGTTCTCGGCATTGAGCAGAGTCTTCGACGATCAGTGCGCGTTTTGCTCCCATGGCGGATCATCCTTTTTTCGATGAACTGGCGATTCGTAATCACCCCTGCTCCGTATGGCGGATGGCTGCGCTGATGGCTGTAAGCAAGGGCGTCAGCTTTTTCTCCAATTGATCCAGCAATGGGGAGAGAGAGTCTTCAGCCGCCAAGGCCATCTCGAGCCGCGAAGCCAGCTCAGCCACCTCTGCTGCGTCGATCATTGCCGCCGATCCCTTAAGGGTATGGGCCTCTCTTGTCGCCCTTTCTATTGCTTGCTCCTTGATGAGTTGACGCAGTAAAGGCACACAGTCTTGTTGTTGCTCAAAAAAGTTTCTCAGACATTTGACATAGAGGCCCCGCATGCCGGCGACCCGCCGCAGTCCTGCCCGCAGATCCAATCCTTCGATATGGCTAGGGAGAGGAATATCGGCTCCGACCATTTTTTTTGTGGCAAAGCCCGCGACCTCTGCGGCATCGCCAAGCCCGGTGACCCATTTTTGGATCACCGCGAAAAGCTGTTCCGGATCGAAGGGCTTGCTTAAAAAATCATTCATGCCGGCGGAAAGACATTCGGCCTCGTGGTCTCGCATCGCATTGGCGGTCAAAGCAATAATAGGCAAATGGGAAAGGGCTTCATCTTGGCGTATCCGCCTGGTTGCCTCGATTCCATCGAGCTCGGGCATCTGCATATCCATCAGCACAATTTCGTAGTCCCCTTTTTTGGCCATCTCAACGGCCGCAGCCCCGTTATTGGCCAGATCAACCAGCAGACCTATCGATTCCAGCAATCCGACAGCGACTGTCTGATTGGTTACATCATCTTCCGCCAGAAGAACGCGAGTGCCTCGCAAAATGCCATGGTCAGAATTGAGCGGGGAAAGGTCTGGGGACCGGCTTTGATCGACGAACGCAATTGGATTGGAATGCTGATCATCATTTAACCTTTGCAACTTTAGGGTGAACCAGAATTTGCTGCCGCTGCCAAGGCTGCTCTCGACGCCGACTTGTCCACCCATCAACGCGGCCATCTGTTTGACGATGGCCAATCCAAGACCAGAGCCTCCATATTTGCGGGTTGTCGAGCCATCGGCCTGTTGGAAGGGTTGGAATAGGTTCTCTTGTTGACCCGGCGATAGACCTATTCCAGTGTCCGTCACGGAAAACCGTAGAAAAGCGCTGTCCCTCGCCGAGTCTGCCGCTTCAACGACAACCAGGATGGAACCGCTTTCCGTGAATTTTATGGCGTTGCCAATAAGATTCAGCAACATCTGGCCGATGCGAAGCGGGTCGCCGGCAAAATTTTGCGGTAAATCGGCGGCGGCCTGCACCGAAAAGACCAGCCCCTTGGTTTCGGCGGCGGGACGAAGCATCGCCGATGTGTCTTCAATCAGACGCTTCAGTGAAAAGGGGATATATTCTAAAGCGATCTTACCCGCTTCGATCTTTGAGATATCAAGGATGTCGTTTAACAGACCCAGCAAACGCTGAGCGGAACGGGCGATGGCGTCAACCCGCTCTCTGGTCTGGTCTGGCAAATTTTCACTGCGCAGAAGATGGGTCAAGCCGATGATTCCACTCATCGGCGTCCGTAGCTCATGGCTCATATTGGCCAGAAATCCGGATTTGGCGCGGTTGGAGGATTCGGCTTGCCATTGCGCATGTTTGAGTTCGGTAAGATCGGTCATGGCGGCGACGAAACCGATGGGCGTTCCATGATCGTCGTTAAGCGGTGCAACTTTCAACAAAATCGGAATATTCTGCCCATCCTTCGCCCGCCGCAGGACCTCTCCTTGAAAAAAGCCGGATTTTTGTCCGTTCTCGGCGCGAAGAACAGGGTCCTCGGGCAACATCATCGATAAATTTTGTCCCTTTAGCTCGCTTTGTGAATAACCAAAAAGCTTCTCAAAGGCAGGATTCGCAAATTCGATAATAAATAACGGATTAAATACAATTATTGCCTCGGCGCATTGGCGGACGGCTTCGTTAAGCCGCCGAAGCTCTGCTTCGATTTTTTTTCGCTCGGTGATGTCTCGTGAAGAGTTGTAGAGGAAAATTTCTCCATCCAACTGCAAGGGGGTGTTGCTTACCTCGACAATCAGAAAGCTTCCATTCTTCCGCCTATGGATGGTTTCGAAGGTCCAGACATCCTGTTTGGTGATCCGCTGCGCGATGGACTCGGCAATTTCATCCGAGGTGAAATTGGCATCCCACTCGGTTATATGCATGCCGATCATTTGCTCTCGTCTATAGCCGAGCATTCGGCAAAAGGAATCGCTGGCCTCGATAAGAAAACCATCGACGCTAAGAATGTGAATGCCGTCGCTGGCCAACTGCAGAAACAGCCGGTTGCGTAAATTGGACAGGCTTAACCGTTCAACTTCGCTGTCCAGACGGCGGATGCGGCGGTTCTGATGAACAATGCCATCATTGACCGTAAGGCAGAGGGTTTTGGCGATATCCAAATCCGCCGGCAGCCAAGGGGCCGAATAATTACGTTTTATCTCGGTCCAGCGATCAAAGGAACGCCGTGGCAGGTTGGGAATTCCATTGGGCCCAATCAGTTTTTCCGGTTTTCCGGCCCAGGCCACCGACTGCAGTATCTCCGGACGAAACAACAGGAAAATAGGCTGTCGCGCGTCATCAAACATCCCAGCCAGGACACCGCTGGCTATCGCATGATGCGCCGCGAATTGCGGAAAACAACTGGGCAGGTGGTCGGTGGCAAACACCGGTCCCGTGGCGTTCGAACGGATCCAGTCGGCCAATGCAAGCAGATCCTTTTCCGGCGGTACCGTGCCCAGACTGGCTGTCTGAGGGCCGGCTTCGTCGACCCATAGGACGGCCGCTCCGGTGCAAGCCGGCAGCAGTTCTTTAATCGTGGGATTGCCTTCGGTTAATGCGCTAAGAAAATCATCTGCGGCAGCTAACCGGCACAATAATACAGAGTAATTGTGCATCTTTATGGTCAGGTCATTTCCGGCTTCATCTTTCTGAAGCCACCTAATATTCCGTGAAAAGGCCCGAACGATTGCGTTGACCTGATGGCGTCGTGCCGACGCCACCCGGTGAGGCCGTCGGTGGTGCCCTATGATCAACCCCCAAAGCTTGTCCTCGCAAATTACCGATACCGACATAGCGCCATCGACATCAATATTGCGCTGATACATCCGGTGCAGCGGCGAAACACTGCGAAAGTGACTATAGCCAATATTGAAAGCCCGTCCGCCAGGATCCAATTTGGGTGTCAGGGGGACGGGCGCATAGTCACGCTGCGGTATCCACCGGTCCGGGGTGCCACGA
The DNA here is from genome assembly GCA_013349735.1 of Rhodospirillaceae bacterium. GTDB lineage: Bacteria > Pseudomonadota > Alphaproteobacteria > Rhodospirillales > Magnetospirillaceae > DUZF01. The sequence continues at coordinate 7,241 of DUZC01000028.1, read as the reverse complement.
TAGAGGGCGCGGGCCTGCGCCGGGATGTCGGATTCGGGAAAGCGCAAGCCTTGCAAAGATTGTGTCCAATCACCCACTTTGCTTTCGGCAAGCACGTCGCCATTGCCATCGGCGTCAAAGCGGTACACCAAAACGCGTTCGAATCCTGAGACGGCGCGCACGGCTTCTGCCGTCCTCTGCGACAGCGCGCCGACATTGGTGGCCGTATCGATTTGCTGGATGAAGCCATTGACCAAAAGCAATATCTGATCGAAGTCGGAAGCGATTGGGGTGGACGGCGCCAGTTCAAATTCGCAGAACAGAACGCCATCGGCGATGAAGCCGTGAATTTCCCTTTGGCCCTGCCCCGCTATGTCCGACAGCAAGGTGAATTCAGGCCGATCCCCTTGCCTCAGTCCGCGAAAAGCCTCGATGACGTTTTCGGGCAGCCATACGGGAATTTCGCCGTAAACCATGTCAGGGAAAAGCCCGTCAAGATTGGCGCTTTTCGTCAACAAAGCCAAACTTTCGGCATCAAGACCGACTAAAACGCCATGCGGCTGGATTGCGCCAGGACAAAGGATTGGCTCTAGCGCACAATGGTCGCTGTTTGGCCTAATGTTATCCTGTACATCGCTATCAACAACCAATTACTTATCCTCTTAGCTTATTGTGTTATCCTTACTTAAGTGATTCGTTACATAGCTTTCAAATTCTTCGATGGGAAGGGGGTGGCTAAAATAATAGCCCTGGTAGGTGTGGCAGCCCGAGGCGACGAGATAATCCCGTTGTTCGGCCGTTTCCACCCCTTCGGCGATCACGCCGAGACCCAGGCTATTGGCCAAGGTCACGATAGTTTTGGCAATTGCCGCATCATTGGGGTCGGTATGAATGTCGCGGACGAAGGACTGGTCGATCTTGAGTTGATCAAGCGGCAGCCGTTTGAGATAGGAAAGCGAAGAATAGCCGATGCCAAAATCGTCGAGCGCGAAGCCTACCCCCGCGGTCTTCAGGGCGGCCATCTTCTCGATGATCTCCTGAACATTCTCCAGTAATAAGCTTTCGGTAAGCTCCAGTTTCAGGCGCCGCGGGTTGGCGCCTGAAGCGGTGACGGCATGCAAAATTTGACCGACAAAACCCTCTTGACGGAATTGACGGGCACTGACGTTTACCGCTATCGAAAGATCTTCCATTCCTGGCTGATTTGCCCATCTTGAAAGTTGTCTGCAGGCCTCGGTCAGAACAAATTTACCAAGCAACAGGATAAGGTCTGTTTCCTCGGCCAGCGGGATAAATTCGGCCGGCGATACTAAGCCTTTTACAGGATGGTTCCATCGGATAAGAGCTTCGGCGCCAATAATTTTATTGTCGGGGCCTTCGACTTGCGCTTGGTAGTGCAGTTGAAATTGCCGGTGGGCAATTGCCAAACGAAGTTCGGCTTCCATAGAGTTGCGGGCGTCCATTGTGACTTGCATAATCGGATCAAAGAAGCGCACAACATTACGACCGAAGTTCTTGGCATCATACATTGCCATATCGGCGCGTTTCATTAATGTATCGATATTGTCTTCTTGTCCGATGAATAAGACAACACCTATACTTGTAGTACAGTAATATTCATGGGAATATATATTAAATGGCTGAAAAAGGGTTTCCCGGATTTTCTCCGCCACCAGCGCAGTTTGCGCCGCTGCTTCTTGCGGTTCTTGGCTTAAATTCTCAAGCATCACCACAAATTCATCGCCACCCAATCGGGCGACCGTGTCATCTGTCCGCAAGTCAGACTGAATGCGTCGGGCAACCTCAATAAGCAGCTGGTCGCCGGCATCATGACCGAGCGAATCATTCAAGGCCTTAAAGTTATCCAGATCAAGGAACAGAAGGGCGCCATAGCATAGGGTTCGACTGCTGCTGGCCAGGGCCTTTTGCACGCGATCCAAAAGCAAGCGGCGGTTCGGCAATTCCGTCAGCGTATCGTAATAGGCCAAGCGGTGGATTTTGGCTTCGTCCTCTTTGTTTTTGGTAATCTCAGAAAATGCGCCGACAAAATGAGTGACTTCGCCATTCGGCAAGGAAACAGCGGAAATGGTCAGCCACTCGACATAAAACCGGCCATCTTTTTTTCGATTCCAGATTTCGCCTTGCCAGTATTTTTTTACTTTCAGGGCCTTCCACATGTCGGCGTAAAATTCCTGGTTATGGCGTCCCGATTTAAGGATGGCCGGGGTCCGTCCCACGGCCTCGGCGGCGCTATAGCCGGTCAAGCCGACGAAGGCTTGATTGACGCGCAGGATGACCCCATCCGGGTCGGTGACCACCATGCCTTCCTGGGACTGGAAGGCAATGGCGGCAATGCGAAGCTCGACTTCGGTCTTAACCCGATCGGTTAAATCGGAAATGACCAAACAATAAAATTTATGCTGTCCGGCATCGACTTCTCGCACAGAGAGCTGTGCCGGACAGGCCTTGTCCTGCGATCTGACAAAGGTTTGCAGGGGCGTGTCCCGTCTTCCGGCCAGAATCTCCGACAGGCTCAGTCCATCTTCAGGCGCTATAAAGGAAGAAAAGGAATGGCCCCGCAAATCCGAGCGCGCGCATCCGACCATGGCCGCAAAGCGGGGATTGCTGTGAAGGATGATGCCGCGGTCATCGATGGTTACCGCCCCCTCATTCATGGCGTCGAAGAAGGTGACATAGGGCTTGTCAGACTCAGCAAGGCGGCAAACCTCGCCCGAACTTGTGATGAAGGCATCGGCGACCCCAGCGCGAAGGGCCTGAACAGCCTGGTTTATTTCCGAATCCTGATCACGCACCGCAACGGGTTCCCTATTTTTCAACTCCGAAGAAAGGCTCTGTCATCCTTCTTTCCTTTCCATGAGAAGCAGAACACTCAGCGCTTTTTCAGTGTCCGATAAATCCCCAATGATCCGGCGGATTGGTTCAGGGCGTTTCCGTATCAGGGTAGGAATGGCAACAATATTGTCATCCTCGGCCAGTTGCGGGTTTTCCAGGACATCGACGACTTCGATTAAATATTGTCCGGCAAAATATTGTTCTGACATGCGATGGAGATTGCTGATTGCAACCAGCGACTTGCCAGTTTGACCCGCTGTGTAAAGGCGCAATAATCCCGGCGCGGAAAGCGCCAGTTGGTCAGCGGTGCGGTGCGTTTTTATGGCCATCTCATATTCACCGGATCATGCGCTGTCGCATTTTGACGCGCCCATTTGGTGGTGGCCTTTCAGCCAATATATTTTCTCAGTTGCAAGGCCCCTTGGCGGACTGACCGCCATCCTATTGTCCCGAGTCCGAAATTCCTGTGATCTAATCCCGACCGAATTTCGAAATCTATCAACATATTACAGTGAAATAGAAAGGTCTCTGAGTTGCCCCCCTAGGATACCCGTGACCTCGCGGAAGGGATTGCCGATATGCATGCCAGCCCCATCAATATTGAATTCACGAATGTCTTTGTCATGAATAGATCCCCGCATTTTCAGGACGGTCAAACACCGTCGCATGGTCCCGTGGATTTCTACATAACGCAGCAAAATGATTGAATCGGTCAGGGTCGAGATATGGGATTCAGTGACTGAGGTGCCCCCCATCAAAGTGGGCGTGGTCGCCGTGAACAAGCCCACAACTTCCTGGTGTTTTACGAATGAGGTCAGACTGATGACGAATTCGCGAAAGCCTTTTTGGGTAGCCACCCTTTCGAGCGCCGATAGACTGTCGACCGCGATCCGGTTCGGCTTGAAATGCTCGATAACGTCCTTTACTTCGATCAGATGGTCTTCGAGGCTTGCCGATTCGGGATAACTGCAGACAACCTTGAGCAGGCCAGAGGCCTCCATCGCCTCGAAATCGAAGCCCCAGCCAATGGCATTGCGAAAAAGCTGTTCGCGGCTTTCTTCAAAGGCAAAAAGCAGGCAGCGCTCGCCCAGCGCCGCGCCGCCATTGAGAAATTCGGTGGTAATCAGGGTTTTGCCCGTGCCGGTAGCGCCGGACACCAAAATAATTGAATCGCGGAAAAATCCGCCGCCACACATGTCGTCCAATTCGGGATTGCCCGAGGTCACCCTTACAACCGATGACTTCTGTTTGAGCTCCATCGAAGACAGGGGAATCGCCAGAATTCCACGTCCGGATACGATGGTGAAGGGAAATTCGCCCTTCTGATGGCTGGTCCCTCGGTATTTCAGGATTTCCATGGTCCGCCGGCGCTTTTCCTCTTCAAGGACGTTGCGCAGGATCACCACATTGTCGGCAACAAATTCTTCAACCCCGAACCGGGCGATCTCGCCATATTCCTGGGTTCGCTCAGAGGTCATCAGCGAAGTTACTTTTAACTGCCGCAGGGTCGAGGCGATGCGAAAGAGTTCGCTGCGGACGATGGCCGCGTCGCGAAATTGCGCAAAAATGGCCCCGAGTGAATCCATGGACAGGCGGGTGGCGCCCACTTTGGTAACGGCATGTTCGATCCGTACCAACAGGGCCCCAAGATCGTAACGGCCGGCCTCAATATGATCCTCATCGGTGTCCGGGGATCCGTCGACGAAAACCCATTTCCCCTTCGCTTCCCAGGCTTCTATGTCCCAACCGAGCGATTTTACATTGCGGCGAATATCCTCCGGCACTTCCTCGAAGGTCACGAAAACGCCGGCTTCGTCATACCGTCGAATGCCTTCAGCCAGGAATTGCACAGCAAAAACCGTCTTGGCACTGCCGGCGGTGCCGGATACGAGGGTTGTCCGTCCTTTGGGTAGGCCACCATTGGATATCAAATCGAAGCCGCTGATTCCGGTCTCGATTTTTTCGATCTGCGGGAAACTCGGCAAATGCGTAAACATCCTAAACCCTCCAATTGGCCGCGATCGGTCCCCGCAATTGGTTAGGAATCCCGAAAAGTCCCGGACAAATTACAATTAAATGTGTAATTGTCCGCTAATTAGGTAAAAAGCTATGGACAAATGTAAAGCGCCCTGTGCTTGGCGGCAATAGATTTCTATGTCATATTTGTTCAAGATTATCGCCGGCCCTGGAAAAACGGATGAAACCTGGCTCAGCCCTTTCGGTAGATTTGCTTGAGTCTGAAATCGGGCTTTCCCGGGAAGTCGTTCGTAAATGGGAAATTCGTTATGGTTTTCCTTGTCCCGATCGCGACGACAGCGGGGCGCGCATCTATCCCGCCGATCAGGTCGTTCAGTTACGATTGATTGGCCGTCTGGTTCGATCCGGAGCACGACCCAGCAAGGTCGTTGGTTTGGACCTGCTAACCCTTGAGAGATTGACCGAAGAATCCTTGGCGCCCGAGGCGCTGCCATCGGTTTTTTCGCGGCTGATTTTGGAAACTCTACTGAAGCATGATTTGCCTCAGTTGAAGCTGCTTTTGCGGGGGCAACTGCATCGCGACGGGTTGGCCCATTTTGTCTATGAAACGGTAGCGCGGCTGAACCATGTTGTCGGCGAGGCCTGGCTGCGCGGTGAAATCAGGGTTTTCGAGGAACATCTCTATACCGAGACCATCAGCGACATTCTTTCTGATGCCCTTCGCACCGTCACGCTGCCATCCGGTTCGCCGCGTTTTTTACTTTCAACGCCGCCAGGAGAGCTTCATACCCTTGGTCTGCTGATGGTTCTGACAATGGCGGTTCTCGAGGGGGCCTATTGCATCAATCTGGGATCGCAAACGCCAGCGGGGGAAATGGTCAGGGCTGCCCAGGCCTTGCAGATTGATCTTGTCGGGATATCGCTCAGCATTGCCCATCCGGCGCGGGAGGCCGCTGCTTATTTGCGAGACCTGCGGGATCAGCTTGATCCAAAAATAGAAATCTGGGCCGGTGGCGAAGGGGTGCTGAGCTTGCGGCGGATTGCCGGGGTCCGTGTTTTCCGCAATCTGGAAAGCCTCGGCGGTGCCGTCCGCTCCTGGCGAGCAAGCAGGATCCGTTCGGTAAAATCATCGCCCGGTTGAAAAAGCAGGTCTGGCTTGTGACGCCAAAGCGCGGGCGCTCTCCGCCGTATTTTCGACGGCCGCGCACCATTGCGAAGAGAAGCGGCTGGCATCGCCCAACCAAAAGACCAGGCTGGGAAGGGCTAAGTCCAGACCGCAGAACGAGTCACAAACGGCGGAAACAATCAGACCCCCGGCATTTTCCAGTTCCCCCCCTGCGTTTTTCTCAAAGTCAGCCGCCAAAGCGAGGAAGTCGATTTCGGCAATCCAGGATTGCCTTTCCTGCCGCAGTTTTTGGGCAGCTGTCAGGAGTTTCCGATATTTGGCTATTCGGTTGGGAACAGCTTCCGATAAGGTTTCGAACAGCAGTTCGAGATGCGTCTCCATGATCAAACGCGGCATTCCACGATTGGCCAGTAATGTCGCCAGCCATTCCACTTGTTCGATCAGCGCTGTTTTTGGGTTGTTGGTCAAGGTTACCAGATAGCCACCGTCCGAGCGGGTGAAGGCCTCGCCGCGGGCGCCATATCTTCTGGCCAGATAGGGATGGGTTTCATAACTGCGCCGCCAGGCGCCGAGAACAGCTTCGATCTCGCCTCGGTCCGTCGGCAGGGGATGGTCGCCCGCGTCACGATTCTGAAGAGGATGGCGTTTCTGTACCATTTCACTCCAAACAAGCAAGCTTTGAGCTCGTGCATTGGCCCCGCCGGCCTCGGCCGAAATGCCGGCAGGGAGGCCGACGCACCTCCAAAAATCTATCGCCGTATCTTTTGTTTAGCACTCAAATCTTACCGCGATCTGCTCGCGGTTCATGACTTTCAGCACCCGTAATTCCATTTCAGCGCGATCGGTAAAGCGAACGGCTCCGGTCAGGAAGTCCAGCAGGCGTCTTCGGAAATGCTGAGAATCGCCGGCAATGGTTTGCGGCAATTCTGGATCAATCTGAACCGTCACGGTAATGCCGCGCTGCTCGGCAAAACCCTTTAATCGGTTAAGGACCAAGTCAATTTCTGCCTTGGGGGAAAATTGCTGGAGGGAACTGCCCGTCGACAAATCGCCAGCTGAAATCACTTCGCCCCGTCGGACAAAAATCTGCCGTGGGATATTTGGCGGAGTGCCCGAGAGGGCAGGCGCCCCTGCGGGAAGCGGCTCACTTCCGGCCCGCACCTCTTTTATGGTTTGTTGAACGGTCCACAATAGCAATTCTTGGCTGACCGGCTTGCTAAGATAGCGCACATAGGGCCCTAACTGCCGAAAGGCGGTGGATTGATCCCAGTGGCCGGACAAGACCACCAGCGCTGTCGCCGGATAT
>DUZC01000027.1 GCA_013349735.1 Rhodospirillaceae bacterium | reverse complement strand
CGTCGCGCAAAATACCATCGGCAGCCAGATGACAGGCCGCCAATACCAGGCCCGGTAGCGATTCCAGCCAGTCGACCGGCACGCGGCTGATCGCCGTTTCTGCAAAGGGGTCGGTAAAGGACCCGAAAATATAAAAAGTGTAGGTAGAAAACTCTGTGTGCCGTTCCCAGCGCAGGCGGAAATCATCGAAATCCGCGGTGAAGCAGAGGTCATCGGCCAAAGGTGGGACGATGCCGGCACGACCGCACAAGCCTTGCAGATGAGCCCAGTCGGCCCCTTGAGCCTGTTCACCATTGATCACCGCCAGATGGCTGACCCGTACCGGCATCTGCAAAGCCTCGTAGGGCCTGGCATGAACTTCTTCGGCAAGGCGGGCCCGCAAGGGATGCTCGGCGAAGCAAAATGTCGGATTTTGACAGTCGGTGGTTGGCACCTGCGGCGGCATGACCCAATATGTTCCCTTGTTTCCGAGCCGATACTATTACCCATTGCCAAAGGGAATTAAACCACCATGTCAAACCCCGCCGCCACCACCGACGAACTGTTTTTCCGGCGCACCGGGCTGGAGTCCCGGCAGGTCGATGGCATTGTCGCCGAGGCGCTGGCCGGGGCCGATGACGGGGAGCTCTTTCTTGAATATCGCCAATCCGAAAGCCTCAGCCTCGATGATGGGCGGATAAAAAGCGCCAGTTTTGATACGGCGCAGGGGTTTGGGCTGCGAGCGGTTTCGGAGGATGCGATCGGCTATGCCCATGCCTGTGACTTATCCGTAGCGGCGTTAAAACGGGCGGCTCAGACCGTGCGGGCCGTGCGGTCCGGGCATAGCGGGATAGCGGCCATGCCCCCGGTCGGCAGTGACCGGGCGCTTTATGCCGACCTTAATCCGCTGACACCAATTCCCTTTGCCAACAAAGTGAAACTACTGGAAGACATGGATGCCTATGCGCGGCAACGCGATCCCAGGGTTTGCCAGGTGATGGCTTCGCTGTCCGGCTCCTGGCAGGCGGTGCGGATTGTCCGCGCCGACGGTCAGCATGCGTCGGATCTACGTCCGCTGGTCCGGCTGAATATATCGGTGATGGTCGCGGTCGGCCAACGCATGGAAAGCGGCAGCCATGGCCTGGGGGGCCGCGTCGGCTATGACGGTCTGCTGGCCCCTGAGACCTGGCGCGCGGCCGTCGACGAAGCCTTGCGCCAGGCCCTGGTCAATCTCGACTCGGTCGAAGCACCGGCCGGGGACATGACCGTCGTGCTGGGTCCGGGATGGCCTGGGGTTTTGCTGCATGAAGCCATCGGTCACGGCCTGGAAGGCGATTTCAACCGCAAGCAAACGTCTGCCTTTGCCGGCATGATCGGCCAAAGAGTTGCGGCCGCCGGGGTGACAGTCGTCGATGACGGCACCCTGCTTGATCGACGCGGCTCGATCTCAATTGATGACGAAGGCACAGGGTCCGCCGTCAATATGCTGATCGAAGATGGTATTCTTAAAGGCTATCTGTTTGACCGCATGAACGCCCGCCTGATGCAGACCCAGCCCACCGGCAATGGGCGCCGGCAGTCCTATGCCAACCAACCCCTGCCGCGCATGACCAACACCTTCATGCTGGCAGGCAACCAGCCGCCCGAAGAAATTCTGGCCTCGGTCAAACAAGGCCTTTACGCCGTCAATTTTGGCGGGGGTCAGGTTGACATCACCAGCGGTAAATTCGTCTTTTCGGCCACCGAAGCCTATCAAATCGAGAATGGCAAACTGGGCGCCGCGGTTAAAGGCGCCACATTGATCGGCAATGGCCCCGATGTCCTGACCCGGGTGGCCATGGTTGGCAATGACCTGAAACTGGATGCCGGCGTCGGCAGTTGCGGCAAGGATGGGCAATCGGTTCCCGTTGGCGTCGGCCAGCCCACCCTGCGCATTGACGGGCTGACGGTGGGCGGCACCTCGGTTTAAGGGATGTTTAACTTTATTGTCCTAATCGATGGGACTGCCCTATATTAGAACAGGTGGCGCAAGCGAGGTTTCTACCATGAATGCGATACATGGCCGAGTTTCAAAATCTGGGCGTATCAGCTTGCCCGCTGATTTTCGTAAGGCCGTCGGGCTCGGGCACGGTGGCGATGTCGTGGTTGAACTTAATGGAAATGAAATTCGGATTAAGACGATCGACGAGGTGGTTTCGCGAGCGCAAACCCTCACCCGGCACTTGCTTGGCGGCAAGCCTTCGGCATCGGTGGACGCTTTTCTCGCCGAACGCCGCAGGGATGCGTCGAAGGAATGATCACTGCCATCCTTGATGCGTCGGCTCTTTTGGCTGTCCTACTTGACGAGCCAGGAAGCGAGAAGGTTCGGTCTGCCCTGGCCAGCGCGGGGATAAGCGAGGTCAATCTGAGCGAAGTGATCGGGCATTTTTCCCGCAATGGCGCTGCTGAGAGCGACATCAGGACGGTGCTTGACCCTCTGCCTGTCGAAAGATATCCGTTCGATGGGGAACTTGCTTATTCAGCCGGGCTCCTATTGCCCTTAACAAAGTCTGCGGGCCTGTCTTTCGGTGACCGTGCCTGCCTGGCGCTCGCAAAGCGGATAGGCGTCAGGGTGCTGACGGCCGATCGGGCTTGGCTTAAAATTGCGAACTCGGTCGCCATCGAAATTGAAGTGATCCGATAAGTCTTGATAGTTATCGTGGCGGCTGCAAAACCGTTATGTGGACGCTTGATGACGTCATTGCCGGGCTACTCTAGCTGCAACTCATCCATCGCCGTAGGTGATCTCCAGCACTTCCAGGGTTTCTGACCCGGCTGGCGACTTCACAGCCACCAGATCACCCTCGCGGGCTTTATGCAGGGCGCGGGCGACCGGGCAGATCCAACTGATCTTCCCGGCCTCGAGATCGGCTTCATCGACGCCGACGATGGTCACCTTATTTTCGGCACCACTGCCGCCGGCATAAGTCACGGTGGCGCCAAAAAAAACCCGATCCAAACCACGCTGTCGGGCAGGATCAACCAATTCGGCGCTTTCGATCCGTTTGCGCAGAAAGCGGAGCCGCCGATCGATTTCGCGGAGCCGCTTTTTGCCATAGAGGTAATCGCCGTTTTCCGAACGATCCCCGTTACCGGCTGCCCAGGAAACCACCTCTACCACCCGCGGCCGTTCCTCCAGCCACAGTTGATCATGCTCCTGCTTTAACATCAGCAGCCCGTTCGGCGTCACATAATTCCTGACATTCCCCGGCAAAGCGGCATCGTCATCCTCATCGCTTTGGTCCGCTCCCGCTTTCTGCGTATCCGCCAAACCATTTCTCCAGAAATTTTGTTAACGCTTGGGATGTGCTGCCCGCCAGACGCCGCGTTCATAAGCGATAAAGGCATCAATCATGCCGCGATAAAGCGCTTCCATCAAATCGGCATCGCAGCCACGATCCGTTGCCAAATGACGAACCCGGCTGATAATCGCTTCGATGCGTTCGGGCACAACCACCGCCTGTTCCTCGTCTTTAAAGCGCGCCGCCTGACTGACGAAACCAGCCCGTTCGGCCAGCAAGCCAACGATCGCCTCGTCAAGGCGATCAATATTACGGCGCACTTCCGCTAAATCACGGCACTCGGTCATGGAACAAATTTCCCACCCAAGGTTAATAACAATGCTCTTCAAACATCCGGTCGACATTTTCCTTCCAGCGGCCATAAAAGTCAGCAAGAAGATCTTCAGCCGGAGTTCGCCCAGACTGAGCAATATTGTCTAAAGTCGCCAGGAAAATACTCTCATCGCGGCCATGCCGGTCAAGACAGGCGCGCCGGGTAAGGCCCGCCCTGGCAATCTCGAGGGTCCGCAAGGCCAGATCCTGGACCTTGCCCTGACGGAACCGGGTCTGCAAACCCGACTGCGGCACGCCGAGCCTTAAGCCCGCCTGTTCGGCGATCGTCCAGTCTTTTACCAGATCCCAAGCCTCATCAAGGGCCTGCTGATCATAGAGCAGCCCAACCCAAAAGGCCGGCAGGGCGCAAAGGCGACGCCAGGGACCGCCATCGGCGCCGCGCATTTCAAGATAGCGCTTGAGCCGAACCTCGGGAAAAATTGTGGTCAGATGATCCGCCCAGTCGCCAAGCGTTGGCTGTTCACCGGGAAGGGCCGGCAGGCGTCCCTCCATGAAGGCCCGGAAAGAGGAACCGGCCACATCAAGATAGCGCCCCTTTCGGTAGACAAAATACATTGGAACATCAAGGGCATAGTCAACGTAGCGCTCAAAGCTCATGCCCTCGTCAAACACAAAGGAAAGCATACCGGTGCGATCGGGGTCGGTATCCGTCCAGATATGGCTGCGATAGGAAAGAAAACCCGAATTTTTTCCCTCGACCATCGGCGAATTGGCCCAAAGGGCCGTCGCCACCGGCTGCAAGGCCAGAGCCACCCGAAATTTGCGCACCATGTCGGCTTCGGACAGAAAATCAAGATTGACCTGCACCGTGCAGGTCCTGAGCATCATGTCCAGACCCAGATTGCCCTTGATCGGCATATAGCGGCGCATGATGGCGTAACGCCCTTTTGGCATCCAGGGCACATCGTCACGCTGCCATTTCGGATTGAAGCCAAGGCCAAGAAAACCCACATCCAAAGCGCCGCCGATGGCCTTAACCTGCTTCAGATGTTCGTCCACTTCGGCACAGGTCTGATGCACGGTCGCCAGGGGCGCCCCGGAAAGCTCCAACTGCCCGCCGGGTTCAAGGGTAATATTGGCGCCATCCTTTTCCAAAGCGATCAGGTTTTCGCCCTCAAGGATCGGAGACCAGCCAAAGCGCTGCTGCAGCCCTTCCAGGACCGCCCTGATCCCGCGCGCGCCGTCATAGGGCAAGGGACGCAAATCGGCATTTTGAAAAACAAATTTTTCGTGCTCGGTACCGATGCGCCATTGCGCAACCGGCTTGCAGCCGGCGGCCATATAATTGACGAGTTCTGCCTTGCTGGTGACAAGCTCGCCGCTGGATTGGGCGGGGGCGGACATTCGAGAGGTTAACCTTTGCGGATGAGAGCGGTTCAAGAGCCGGCTTTATCGCCCCGCCAATCCCCGCACAGGGCTTGAAAACAGGACAAAGCGGCGGCGACGGCGGTGTCGGCGCGCAAGATGCGAGGCCCCAGGCCGACCGCCTTAGCAAACGCCAGACGCCGCAGGGCGTCAAGTTCCGATTGCGCGAAACCACCCTCTGGCCCCACCAGCACCGCCATTCGGGCTCCCACCAGCCCGTCCAATGCCTGGACCAACGGTTCGCCGCCACCGCGTTCATCCATGACCAGCAGGCAACGTCCCTCGGGCCAATCGGCCAGGCTGTCCGCCAGCCGCCGAACCGGTTCAAAGCGGGGAACCGTCAAGCGCCGACTTTGTTCGGCGGCTTCGATGGCAATGGCCTGCAGGCGCTCAGGATTAACTTTCGTCACGGCGCTGTGCTGGGTCAGCACCGGACAAAACCGGCCAACACCCAACTCGGTGGCCTTTTCCACAATGAGATCAATGCGATCCCGCTTGACCGGTGCAAACAGCAACCAAAGATCAGGCTCAGGCGCCTGGCATCGCAATTGCTCCCCGACGGCAAGCCCGGCCGTGCGCTTGCCGGCGCCGACCAACTGAGCCCGCCATTCGCCGTCGCGGCCATTGAACAGGGCCACCGCCGTTCCGATCTCGGCCCGCATCACATGCAAAAGATAATGCGCCTGTTCCGGTCCCAGCTGCAGCGCCGCCCCTGGACGCAAATCCGCGTCAACAAACAGGCGAAGTTTCGGTATCATTTCCATTCCAGCCTTTCCTCGCGGGACAAGCCGCCTTAGTCTGTCAGCCTATGAATGCTCATACTAGATTGGCCGGAGATATTCCCCTCGGCAACTGGGTAGACCGCTATGCGCCAACGGTGCTGCGGCCTTATTTAAGGCTGTCGCGCCTGGATCGTCCCATCGGCACCTGGCTGCTGTTGTTACCAGGATGGTGGAGCCTGGCGCTATCCTCAAAATTCTGGCCGGATTCTTTTCATTTCCTGCTTTTTGCCCTTGGCGCCACCGTGATGCGCGGTGCCGGCTGCACTTTCAATGATATCATCGATCGCGACTTTGATGGCAAGGTCGCGCGAACCGCCGCCCGCCCGATTCCGTCCGGTGATGTCAGCCTGGCCCAGGCCAGCGCCTGGCTGCTTCTGCAGCTTTTGGTCGGCCTGCTGATGCTGGCGCAATTCAACAATTTTGCCATCGCTGTTGGCGCCGCCTCGCTGGGGTTGATTTTCCCCTACCCTTTCATGAAACGCATCACTTATTGGCCGCAGGCCTGGCTGGGTCTGACCTTCAACTGGGGCGCCTTGCTGGGATGGGCGGCCACAACCGGCCAGCTTGAGAGCCCGGCCTTTTTGCTTTATAGCGGCGGCCTTTTTTGGACCCTTGGCTATGACACGATCTATGCCCATCAGGACAAAGAGGATGACGCCCTGGTCGGCGTAAAATCGACGGCCTTGCGCTTGGGCGATGCCACGCCGCTTTGGTTGGTCTTGTTCTATGGTGCCGCCTGGGCCCTGTTTTGCGCGGCCGGCTGGGCCGGCGGCGAACATTGGCCCTTCTTCTTGCTGATGGGAGCGGCAGCGGCACAACTGGGCTGGCAAATCCGCGGCCTCGACCTGAATAGCCCTTTGGATTGTCTGGAAAAATTCAAATCTAACCGCAGTTTTGGTTTGATTGTTCTCGCCGCTCTCTGTGCCGGCAAATGGGGATGAGGCCTTCAACCGAACAGTTCATCCTGGCCAATACGCTTTTGTCGGAACCGCCCTCTTGCCCTGAGATTCGCCTTTTCCTGGCAACGGAAGTCACCCCGCTCTGGCTGGCCACCGAAACCCAGTTGCAGGAACAAGGCCTGCCGCCGCCTTATTGGGCGTTTGCCTGGGTCGGCGGCCAGGCCTTGGCCCGGCATATTCTTGATCATCCCCACCGTGTCAAAGGAAAGCGGGTTCTGGATTTTGCCGCCGGCAGCGGCATCGTCGCGATCGCTGCCAGCCTGGCCGGGGCCGCCAGCGTCGAAGCCGCGGAAATTGACGCCATGGCAATCAGCGCCATAAAGCTCAATGCCGCCGCCAATAATGTCGCCGTCACCATCGCGCTCGAGGATTTGCTGGACCGGACGGACTGCCGTTGGGATGTGATTTTGGCGGGCGATGTCTGCTATGAGCGCCCGATGGCGGAAAAGGTCTTCGGCTGGCTGCGTTCCTGTGCCGCTTTGGGGGCGACGGTTCTGCTGGCTGATCCCGGGCGGGCCTATCTGCCCACCAACGGCCTGATGCGGCTGGCCGACTATAGCATTGCCTGCAGTCTGGATCTCGAGGATCGGCTGTCCCGTGAGGTCACCGTTTATCAAATTGTCGGATGATTATGTTTACGGTCAGACCAAGGGCGAAGCTGAGGGTCAAAGCTTAAACAAAGGTTTCGTTGGCCGCTTCCGCCGGATCCCCGGCCTCGTGCAACCGGGTCGCATAGGCCTGAGCAAAACGGTCATTCTCGGGCTTGCCCAACTCGTCCAACGACGGTGTGGTATATTCATCGATGGCAAGAATCCGATTATTCTGATCGACATGAACCGCCCGCGACTTGCGGCCGGGAATCTGCGATAGCGGCACTTGCTCATAGCCCATGATAATGGCCAGATCGCCTTTGCGAAAGTGATGCGCCGCCGCCCCGTTCAGACAGACCACCCCACTGTCCTCGGGTCCTTCAATCACATAAGTGGAAAGCCTGGCGCCATTGGCGATATTGACCACATCGACCCTGGTATGCGGAAAAATAGCGGCAGCCCGCAACAGGACCGGATCCACCGTCACCGAGCCGACATAATGCAAATCAGCCTGGGTCACCGTACAACGGTGGATCTTCCCGTACATATAATTGCGCGTCGCTTCCAAACTCATGCTTCAAACTTCCGAACCAAGGGACGCATCCGCCGCCCTTCGGTTCTCATTTAGTTTTTCGGCCCGGCATGTCCAAGACCGACACAAAGACGGGCGGGGGAATACACCCCCGCCCGTCTTCATGCAAGCTTACAATGCCTGCAAGGCCGCATTCAAGGTCGCGCTGGCCCGCATGGCCCTGGTGGTCTTGGCATCATCAGGATGATAATAGCCGCCCATGTCCGCCGGTTTGCCCTGCGCAGCAATCAGTTCGGCATTGATTTTCGCCTCATTCTCGGCAAGGGTTTTCGCCAGGGGCGCAAAGCGGGCCTGGAGTTCCTTATCCTTGCTTTGCGCGGCCAGAGCCTCGGCCCAATACAAGGCCAGGTAGAAATGGCTGCCGCGGTTATCCAACTGGCCAACCTTGCGGGCCGGCGAGCGGTTGAAGGCAAGAATCTTGCCATTGGCCTCGTCGAGCGTTTCCGCAAGAACCTGTGCCTTGGGATTCTTAAAGGTTTGCGACAGATGTTCGAGCGACGCCGCCAAGGCCAGGAATTCACCCAGGGAGTCCCAACGCAGATAGCCCTCTTCCTGGAATTGCTGAACATGCTTGGGTGCCGACCCGCCGGCACCGGTTTCGAAAAGGCCACCACCGGCCATTAACGGCACGATAGACAGCATTTTGGCACTGGTCCCCAGTTCGAGAATGGGGAACAGGTCCGTCAGATAGTCGCGCAAGACATTACCGGTGACCGAAATCGTGTCCTTGCCAGCGCGGATCCGTTCCAGAGAAACCCGGGTCGCTTCTTCCGGCGGCAGGATGCTGATCTCGAGCCCCTTGGTGTCATGGTCTTTAAGATAGCGTTCGACCTTCTGGATGATCTGAGCATCATGAGCGCGGTTCTTGTCCAGCCAGAAGATGGCCGGGGCACCGGTGATCCGCGCACGGCTGACCGCCAATTTAACCCAATCCTGGATCGGCGCATCCTTAACCTGGCACATCCGGAAAATGTCGCCGGCTTCGACGCTCTGTTCCAGCAAGGCCTTGCCGGAGGCATCCACCACCCGCACCGTCCCATTGGCCGCCATCTCAAAAGTCTTGTCGTGCGAACCATATTCTTCGGCCTGTTGGGCCATCAGACCGACATTGGGAACACTGCCCATGGTCTTGGGATCAAAAGCGCCATGTTTCTTGCAGTCCTCAATGACCACCTGATAAACACCGGCATAGCAACGATCCGGGATCAGCGCCTTGGTGTCGTGCAATTTGCCATCGGTTCCCCACATCTGGCCCGAATCACGGATCATCGCCGGCATCGAGGCATCGACGATGATATCGCTGGGCACATGAAGATTGGTAATGCCCTTGTCCGAGTTGACCATCGCCAATTCCGGGCGGGCTTTGTAACAGGCCTGGATATCCGCCTCGATAGCCGAGCGCTTGTCGTCGGGTAGTTTACCCAATTTGGCCAGCAGATCGCCGAAGCCATTATTGGGATTGGCCCCAATCTCGGCGATAGCCGCCGCATGCTTCTCGAACACATCTTTGAAAAAGACCGTCACCGCATGGCCAAACATGATGGGGTCCGAGATCTTCATCATCGTCGCCTTGAGATGAAGCGACAACAGGACCCCTTGCTTCTTGGCGTCGTCCATCTGCTCGGCATAAAAGGCCCGCAAGGCGCGCTTGCTCATTACCGCCGCGTCAATCACTTCGCCGGCCTTAAGTGTGGTTTTTTCCTTCAAGACCGTGGTCTGGCCGCCGCTGGCGACAAATTCGATGCGAACATCGCCGGCGGCCGCGACGGTGATGGCCTTTTCACTGCCATAGAAATCACCGGCCTTCATATGCGCCACATGCGATTTCGAGCTGCTGGCCCAGGCACCCATCTTATGCGGATTGTTGCGGGCATATTGCTTGACCGCGGCGGCTGCACGGCGGTCGGAATTGCCTTCGCGCAGCACAGGATTGACCGCGCTGCCGAGAACCTTGCCAAAGCGCTGGCGCAAAGCCTTTTCGGCCTCTGTTTTCGGCTCGTCCGGAAAATCGGGAATTTTGTAGCCCTGAGACTGCAGCTCCTTGATCGCCGCTTTTAATTGCGGGATCGACGCGCTGACATTGGGCAGCTTGATAATATTGGCGCTTGGCGTTTTTGCCAATTCGCCCAGTTCCGTCAATTCGTCGCCAATCCGCTGGGCTTCGGTCAGGCCTTCGGGGAAATTGGCAATAATGCGGCCAGCCAGAGAAATATCCCGGGTCTCGACAGCGACTCCGGCGGCGGCGGTAAACGCCTCGACGATCGGCAATAACGAATAAGTGGCAAGCGCCGGAGCTTCGTCCACTTTGGTCCAAATGATTTTCGCGTTTGGCATTTTTTGACCTCACCTTCTTGGCTTGAATGGTTTCGCCAGCTGGCCGCCAGGACAAAACCCCGCATCCCCTCTTAGCCGGCGGCCGGCCGCGCCCAGGATCGAGACCATCATCAAACGATCGGTGCGGCCACTCGAATGGCCGTTAAGGAAAGCACGACTTGCAGCAAATTTTGTCCCGGCCCGAAGTTGAGCCAAAACAATGTGGCACTGCAACGCCCCAGACACCAAAGACCGCGATTACGGCATGAGCGACGGACGGCCGGCACATTAGCATTCTTGAACTGGAACGCAAGTCGCGAGCAACGGAAAGACTGGATTTTACGGCAATAATTGCAAATCACGTTCGGCCGCCGGGATCACCAAATCCACTTGGTCGACCAGCGTGAATTGCTGTTTTATCGTAGCAGCGGCGAATCCTTCAGCGATCATGCCGTCAATCAAAGTCAGCCAGGGCGACCAATAGCCCTCGAGATTGGCAATGATGATCGGCTTATGATGCAACCCCAATTGCTTCCAGGTCAGGATTTCAAAGGTCTCGTCCATGGTCCCAGGCCCCCCCGGAAGAACGCAGAACGCATCGGAACGCTCGAACATGATTCTTTTGCGGGTATGCATGTTATCCACCACCACCAACTCTGTCGGCGTGGTCGAGGGAGGCTCAAGCCCGGTCAAATGTTCTGGAATTATCCCGACGACCTGGCCCCCATGCGCGAGCACGGCATCGGCCAGACTGCCCATCATGCCAAGATTGCCGCCACCGAATACCAGCCGAATGCCCGCTTTGGCCATGGCTTGACCCAGGCGCGCCGCGGCAAAACGATGGGCGGGATTAACGCCTGACGAGGAACCGCAAAACACGCAGAGCGACCGCAAGCCGACCGCGGCAGCAGAAATCGGTGAAATCCTAGGGTCTTGCGAGTGCATCATGCGTCAGCCCCGGCAAATAAATGGCGAGATGTTGTTTATGATTTATGCAATGATATCAGCCTTGGCGTAGGTACAATGGTTTCTTTTCGTTGAATACTACAAAGTCGACGCATTATTCCAAGCGGATCACCGAAGCGTTCCAGCGTAGTGATCTCGCGACCGCAGAAAAACTTGCTGATCGCTATCTTGCCGCTGGCGGCGGCGGCGAAGCAGTGTTTCTGCGCGCCATGGTTCATGCTGCCAACGGCGAAAATAGTCTGGCTCTTCCCTTGATGAACAGGGCCGCCGCTTTGCTGCCCGATCGGGCTGATATCGCCTATAATTATGGCGTTGTTTTGCGCAGCGCCGACCGTCTTGCCGAGGCGACGGACCAGTGGCGGCGGGCGGTCGAAAAAGATGACCGTCATCGCGACTCTTGGAACAATCTGGCCCTGGCGCTGGAGGACCTGGGCGATGTCAGCGCTGCCGCCGAAATCTATGGACAGTTGTTACAGCGTTGGCCAAATGACAAGGCGGCTCTGTTTAATTTTGCGGCGCTTTGCCACCGTAACTGCCTGTTTGACGGCGCCATCGAAATCTATGAAAGCCTTGTCAAAGAACAGCCCGATTTTCTTTCGGCCTGGATCAATCTGGGCATGAGCCTGAAGGGTGCTGGCCATTTGACCCGGGCCGAGGCAGCCTACCGCCGGGCGCTGGAACTGGCGCCGGACGATGGCTTGGTGCATTTCAATCTGGCCAGTCTGTTGCTGCTGCAGGGACGCTGGGCTGAAGGTTTTGCGGAATATGAGTGGCGCCGCTTTGCCCCCGATGCCCCGAAAGTGCAGTGGGACTTGCCTGACTGGACCGGCGATGAGCCGCCAGGAACCCGGTTAGTGCTGTGGAATGATCAGGGGTTCGGCGATGCGATCCAATTCATCCGCTTTGCCCCGGCGCTCGCTGCCCGGGGTTATCGGATTTTTGCCTATGTCCAAGAGCCGCTGGTTCCTCTGTTCGCGGGCTTGCCCGATCTGGCCCAGGTCGTCGGACTGAGCGACCCACCGCCCGAGGCCGATGTCCAATGCGCATTTTCGAGCCTGCCCTTTCGGCTCGGCTGCACCGACCCCCAACAGTTCTGGCAAAGCGCATATTTGCCCTCGGCGCCTGGGCCTCTGCCGCGCCCGGGCGACAGCCGGAAAAAAATCGGTCTGGTCTGGGCTGGCAACCCCTTGCACGCGAATGATCACTTTCGCAGCGCCTCGCTTGACGATTTCAAGGCTTTACTGACGCTGCCTCAAATCTGTTTCTTTAGCCTGCAAAAGGGTGTGCCGGCTGAGTCTCTGCCTGCGGGCCTACAGGACCTGACCCCGCAGATGACCGATTTTAAGGCGACGGCTGCTTGGTTGGATCAGTTGGATCTGGTCATCACGGTCGATACGGCGATGGCGCATCTGGCTGGGGCCATGGGAAAAGAAGCCTGGATCCTGTTGCCCAAGGTCGATTGTGACTGGCGCTGGCAAGCCGAGGGGGAACGCACGCCCTGGTATCCGCGACTCCGCCTTTTCCGCCAGGAAACGGCAGGGGACTGGGGCTCGGTGGTTGTGGCCATGGCCGCTCTTTTGCGTCAAAATAATGACGGGGAAAAAACATGAATGAGCAAGAAACCGGCAAAGCGTCTGAGCCTCCGCCCAGCCAAGCCCGTCATCGCCCCTTGGCGGTGCTGGCCATCGCTGCCGTCCTGGTGGCCATCGTCGCGGTGATCGGCCTTGCCTTTGGCGGAAAACATTCGGTGCAGGCCGAAAAAAAGGCCGCGCCCCCCCAACAGCAGACCACGGTAACCCCTGAGGACTCCCCCTCTCCCAGCTTTGATCTGGTCCGCATTAACCCAGAGGGTGCCGCCGTCATCGCCGGCCGGGCCATGCCCCGTGCCGAAGTGGTTATTTTGGATGGCGAGAAGGAAATCGGCCGGGTGATTGCCGACAATCGCGGCGAATGGGTGTTCTTGACCGATCACCCGCTGGAACCCGGCAGTCGGGAGCTTTCCTTACGGGCCAGCAATCCCGATGGCAGCAGCCGCAAAACCGACAACACCGTCATCATGGTCGTTCCCGAGCGAAAGCAGAGCAAAGGCAACAGCCTGGCGGTCAAAGTGGGGCCCGATGGGACCGTCGAGATCATGCAGGAACCCGAAGCCGCCGAGGGCGCAGGCCCGATTTCAATCGCCGGCGTCCGTTATGATCAACAGGACCGGTTAAGCGTCAGTGGCCGCGCCACCCCCAGGGCGACGGTGCGGATTTATCTCGAAGACAATCCCTTGGCCATGACCAAGGCAGACGATAAAGGGCGCTGGCAGGTGATCCCCAAACGCGCCTTGCATGCCGGCAGTTACCATATTCGGGCCGATGAAATGGGAGACAAAGAAACCGTGGCGGCCCGTGCCGAGATCGTCTTTTTCCTGACCGGGGAAATGCCGGCGGAAGGCAAACTGACCGTCGAGCCCGGCAATAGTCTGTGGCGGATTGCAAGGCATGCTTACGGCAGCGGCTTCGAATATCTGGCGATTTATCGGGCCAATAAGGATCAGATCCGCGACCCCAACCGGATCTATCCCGGTCAGATCTTCACGATTCCGCCGCGCTAACGCCGCCGCCCTTCCCTGCGCAAAGTCGAGCCGCCCTGTTCTAAAAAGGCAGGGCGCGGCGGG
>DUZC01000026.1 GCA_013349735.1 Rhodospirillaceae bacterium | reverse complement strand
AGCCGTTCGAAGTCTTCCAGCAAGATCAGATGTTGTGCAAACAATATGCAGATAGTCAGGTTGGCGGACAGGCGGATGCCGCCAATCAAAAAGCAGTCGGCGAAGCCTTGATTGGCAGCGCTTTAGGCGCTGGCCTGGGTGCCGCTCTTGGTGGTGGACGGGGTGCCGCCGTCGGTGCTGCCACCGGTGGCGTCATGGGATCGGCGATGGGCGCCGGCGATTCGCAGCGCAGCCAGATGAGTATTCAGCAGCAATATGACAATGCCTTTGCCCAATGTATGTATTCCAAAGGCAATCAAGTGGCCGCGCCGGTGACCCGCACCATCGTCCAGCCAACGGTTATCTATTCTGCGCCACCGCCCCCGGTTGTTTATGCCCCGCCGCCCGCGGCTGTCTATGCGCCGCCGCCGCCGCCCAGCGGTGGCTATTACACCCCGCCCCCTGCGTCCGGTGGCTATGCACCGCCGCCTGATGCAATGTACGCGCCGCCACCCCCACCACCCCCTTCGCGTTAGTCTTTCGCCCCCTTGACCAAAAAAACCACCCTCGCGGATTTACGCTGCGAGGGTGGTTTTTTAGCGTTCCAGGGGGACCTTTCGTTATGCGCCGTTATAGTCCAGCGGCTTGTTACAAGCCGATACAATAACGGCAAATTCTGCCGCCCGGCAAAACGAGACGGCCTATTTTGCCCTTTGCCGGCCGGACATGTCCAAAAAAAGCCCCGTTAATTCGCCATTTTTCTCCTGGCATATTGTTTGCGTGTCGTCTGGGCGATGCCGATCCTTCTTTCGGCACATCCATGATGGAGAAGGTTATGGTTGGCAGTGTCAATGGATCCCAGTCGCCATATATTTGGCAGACAAACGCCATCGCCCAGCAACCGGCGCAGTCTCCGCCAACCTCACTGTTCCAGGCTCTCGACAGCAGCCCGTCCTCAGCCCCCAGCGCTTCGGTCCAGGGCGGACAGAGCATCTTCCAACAATTAGCGACCGATTTGCGGGCGCTGTTGTTGCAACAACAAGATGCCGGCGCCCCGACCGCAACGGCAACAGCGACAGGAACAGCTGCAGCGACCGGTGCAACCACAACCCCCACAAACTCAGCCACAGCCGATGCCAGCGCCGTCCCGGACGGCGACGAAGCGGGCGCAACCTCGACCACGCAAGCGACACCCCATCATCACCATCACCATCATAGCGCGGGAAGCAGTTCAGCGACCGATCAGGCCGATTCGACGAGCAGCGCCGGCAGCAGCAACGCGGCTTTGTCGCCGCTTGATCAATTTGCCCAGGATCTATTGCAGGCCCTACAGTCAGGTGCCACGAGCAGCGCGGCCGCGTCTTCGTCCAGCGGCACCGCAGCCAATTCCAGCGCCACCGCCGCGACCACGCCAACCGGGATTACCATCAGTTCGGCCAGCGGTGCACCAGCCATCTCCAGCACGGCCCCTCCTGACGCCCTACAAATGTTCGCCTCGGCTGTAGCACAGGATTTGCTGCAGGCCTTCAGTAGCCCCGGGGCCGCTGGAGCCAACCCGAGTACGAACACGCCCGCCATTCAACAAGTGCTGTCAACATCAGCCTGACGCCGGGACGCGCGCTAAAGGAGAAAGGGCATGACCGTTTCAGGCATCAATGCCACGCTACTCCCCTTACTCCAGCAGTTGCAGTCGGCGCAGGGGGGCAATACGGCCAGTTCGACCGGCAGCACGCAACCAACAAGCGGCAGCGCGTCTTATAACCTGACCGTCGGCCAACAACAGACTGCCAGCAGTCTGCTTGGCTACGATCAGCTTGGTCAGTTGATCAATCAAACCGGCACGACTCTCTCAGGTCTCGCGCAAAGCAACCCGGGCGAAACGGTAACCGCCGGCGACGGCAAACCTCTGGAAGTCGGCCATGTTTTGGATGTGCTCCAATTGGCCCAACCCCAAACCGTGACCAGCGGCACCAATGCCGATTCCAGCACCACTGTTGTCGGGACCGGAACCTTGAAGCTGCAAATGGGATCGATTGCCAGCGGGTCGGGCGACTTTACACCGACAGGCACTCCCATTGCCATTCCCATCACGGATGGCACGCTTACCGGCATTGCCTCGGCTATCAATGCCGCCGGTGCCGGGATAACCGCTTCGGTAATCGGCAGCAGCGATGGAAATTACCAACTGGAATTGACCGGGCAAAGCGGCGCAGCCAACGCCTTTTCTCTTTCCGGGATTGAGGCTCTGAGCTATGACCCCAGCGGTAAGGTGGCATCGGCCTTAACCACCACCCAGGTGGCGCAAGACGCTCAATACACCGTCGATGCTGGCCCGGTGCAGACCAGCGCCACCAACCAGCTGACCCTTTTGCCTGGCGAAACAATTACCGTCACCGCGACCGGGGTCACCACCACCAAACAGCCCTTACAGGAAAGCGCCAGCGCTGCGGCCGCCCAGTCTTTGGTCAAAACCATCAACGCCCTCATTAATCAGGTCAAACAGATGACCGGCAGCGGGGGCGCTCTCGCCGCGGACAATGGCACGGGCTCAGATCTGGTCGCGGCTCTCGACAAGACCTTACAGCAAAATTTTGCTGGTTCGGGCAACCAATCCAGTCTGGCCTCCATCGGCTTAAGCATCCAAACCGATGGCACCTTAAGCATCGACAACAGCCAGCTTCAGGCGGCCTCTGCCGCAGACCCACAGGGCACCAGCGCTTTGATCAACGCAGCGGCCAAGGCGGCACAGCAATCCCTTACCAGCAGTGGCGGCAGCGCCAGCACGGTTCAGGCGGAATTGACCGCGCTTATTGGCTCGCTCAACCAAGGCCTGACGTTAGCCAGTTATCTCGGGCAATCCTCTAATTCCTCCGACCCCTTCAGCAGTTCGTCCGATCCGTTCGCCTCGCTTTTGGGCGCCCAGGCGGTCAATGTTTCACAGGCGGCCGCCTCCTATTCTGTCGCTTCTTCGCTGGGGACGACCAACAATAGCGCATCGGTAACCGGCTAAAAGGCTGACTTTCAATACAGGATCGGATCGGCAAATGATCATTGGCAAGCTGGTAACACTGGGGCCGGTTACGCTCCACGATGCGGATATCTTGTTTCGGTGGGCCAATGACAGTGAGACTGCCTTGATGAACGAGCCGTACAAACCGGTTCACTGGTCTGCGCATCAGGAATGGTGGAGCAGTTTTGCCAAAGAGCGGGGACAGGTACTCTTCGCTATCCGAAGCCACAATTCCCCAGGACTGATCGGTTATGTTCAGATCGGCCAGATCGACCCCATTCATCGGGCCGCTGTCCTTGGTCTGCGCATTGGCGAAAAGGTCAATCGGGGTCAGGGATTTGGCCGAGAAGTGCTTCAGTTGGCCGTCGACTATTGCTGGAACCATTTGAACCTGAGCCGCATTGGACTCAGTGTCTTTCGTAACAATCAGGCGGCGATCCGGCTCTATGAACAGGCGGGCTTTAAGCGCGAAGGTTTACTGCGGAAAGCCGTTTTCATCGACGGACAGTGGATCGATCTGCTATTGATGGGCAAATGTCACGCCAGCCGGCGCACGCTGAAGCGCCGAACCCTGGAACGGTGACAAGCCTGGTGGCCAACGGCCATCTGGACACCCGCTGGCCCTAGACTGTCCCTGATCCCTCATGCAATTTTTGCGACTTCCACGGCTGCCGCCTCACAAAGCACCAGACTCTTGGATTGCCTTCTGGCTTTTTATTTGCTGCGCCATGCTTGCCATTATGGTCCTGCTGGGTGGCCTGACCCGATTGACCCATTCTGGCTTGTCCATGGTCGAATGGGAACCGCTGGTGGGCGTGATCCCGCCGCTTTCTTTGGCCGACTGGCAAATCCTTTTCAGTAAATACCAGAAAACTCCCGAATATCTTCAAGTCAATCAGGGTATGACGCTGGATGACTTTAAAGACATTTTCTGGCTGGAATATCTGCACCGGCTGTGGGGGCGGATGATCGGCCTGGCTTTTGCTCTGCCGTTTCTTTGGATGACCTTGCGTAAAAAAATCAACCGGCGGCTCTGGCCTGGGTTGGCCGGGCTGCTTTTTGTGGGCGGCCTGCAAGGTTTGGCGGGCTGGTATATGGTAAGAAGCGGCCTCGTCAAGGACCCGACCGTCAGCCATTACCGACTGGCCCTGCATCTGGCCTTGGCCTTTCTTCTCCATGGCTGGATGCTCTGGCTGGGCTTGAGCCTGCTTGGTGGTGCCGCGCCCTCGCCTCTGCTTCACCGAAGCCGACCGCTAAGATTTGGCCTGCTGGGTCTTGTGTTGATGGTCAGTTGTACCGTCCTTTTTGGGGCTTTGGTGGCGGGCCTTCATGCCGGATTGATTTACAACAGCTTTCCGCTGATGGAAGGCCACTTGATTCCGGATGATCTTTGGCGCCTGGGCTGGCTCAGCCCCTTTGAGGACATCAAGACTGTTCAGTTTACCCATCGCTGTCTGGCCGTTCTGACCGTCACTTTGGCACTGACCCTGTGGCTCATCCTCCGTCGCCACACCCCCGGCGGCAAGGTAGCTCTGCCGATGACACTCTGCGCCCTCATGGCGCTGCTTCAGGCTGGGTTGGGGATCGCGACTTTGCTGATGATGGTCCCTGTCTGGCTGGCCTCACTTCATCAGATGGGCGCTTTGCTGCTCTTTACTTTCAGCCTATGGAGCCTGCAATATTTCAGCCGGAAGAATTAGCGACCGCGCGTGGACGTCGCCTGGAAATCGGCTTTCATGCCCCACTGTCCCTGTTGGCCGGCAGAAACGGCCGCGTCCGCGTCAGGAAACATCTGGTGACGGCCAAAATCCAATCCTTCCGCTTCGGCCCGGAAATATCCGGTTTTACCCGAGTCCCAAGCCTCACTCTTATTGACATGAAGGCTGCCACCCCCACTCAGATGGTCATTGGAGATACCCAGATACCGATCATAGAGAGCCGGCTGCGCCGACTGCAGACGCAGACCGAAGGTAACTTCGTTTTCAAACTCAGGTGAGTTCTGCGCGGCCCCCAGACCGGGAAGGGCGACCATTGAAAGCGCCATCACCAAGGCTCGGAACCCCAACACCCCGTTCATCATCAACCTTTCCGGCTGTGAGAATGGCGACCCCGGCTGGATTCGAACCAGCGGCAACTCGCTTAGAAGGCGAGTGCTCTATCCAACTGAGCTACGGGGCCAAACCGTTCCTGTCGTAATCGCGTCCGAAGTTCGATAAGGGCTTGGATCAGATTATACGAACTTTGGAATCGGGACATGCGCCTTTGAAGCAACCGAGCGGCCTCAGCCAACCCGGTCAAAGCGAAAATTATCCGCATAATTCTTTGGCACCGGCGCCTTTGCGGGACGGTCCTCGGTCAGACTATAGGCATAGCCTTCGCGCTTAGCAAAAGCCACGGCCTCTTCCTTGGTCTCGAACCGCAAGCGCAACTGACCCCGCGTGTCCCGCGACCCGTTCCAACCCATCAAAGGATCAGGCTGTTTGCGATCCGATGGCTCAAACTCGACGACCCAGTGGCGACAATTGGCCCGTCCAGACTGCATAGCGTTTTTGGCGGGACGATAAATGCGGACCTCTGGCATAGCGCAACCCCCTAGTGGTTAGAATCTAACGGATAGCGCCCATGCCATCCGTTAGAGCCTTACCACAATTCAAACAGTTGGTGGGCCGATTCACCTGACGCCTGGGCGCCAAGCGTCAGGATCGGACCACGAGAGCCTTCCTGCTTTGACCAACAGAAGGCCGCTCTAACCTTGCGTGGAACGACAATCCTTGCCAATCGGTTAGCACACCGCCGGGCAAGCTTCAATGCAAGCTTTCGCCATAAGCGAGATTCGTCTCTAACTTTGTGGTCCAAATCCGCCTAACGGTGGCGCCAGGCTTCAAGCTTTTCGCGTTCAACCTGGCGAGCCGCTTCGCTCAGAACAATGAGCCCATGATCGGCCAGATAGCCGTCTTTACCGCAGGCCTTTTCTGATAGGAACTCGGTAAGATATTCAAGGATTCCGTGCGTTACAGGAATATGAGAGGTCTTGACATAGAGAAACAGCGGCCGGGCAAGTGGGTAGCTTAGATTGTAAATATTGTCATAGCTGGGCACAAACCCCTCGAGCGTAGCCGCCTGGATTTTGTCGCCATTCTGGTCGAGATAGCTAAAAGGCAGAATGCCGAGGGCATTTGGCTCACCGACAAGCTTGCGTAGTATAATCGTATAATTTTCCGAAACTTCGATGAAATGCCCGTCCTCCCGAAGATGTTCGCAGACCTGTTTGCGGGCGATCGGCTCAAGACCGCTGATTTCCGGAAAAGCCTGGCAACTGCGTTCCATCACCAGATCCAGCAAAACGTCACGGGTTCCGTGATTGGGCGCCGGTCCGAAGACAAGTATTGGATCGCTGGGAAGGGCTGGATCGATCTCACTCCAACGGGCATAGGGGTTGGCGATCAGTTTCCCATCCCGCGGAACGGTTTTGGCAATCGCCAAAAAAAGTTGCCGCCGCGTCAACTGATAGGGGTGCGCGGATTTGGCATTGACCAGGGCGATGCCGTCAAAACCAATAACGATTTCCCCAATCAGCCCAACCTCATGGGCGGCACAATCTTTCGCTTCACTTTTGGCAATCGGGCGCGAGGCACCGACGATATCCGGGCTGTCCGCGTCGATACTGGCGCAAAACAATTTAAAACCGCCACCCGAACCGGTGCTTTCGATAACCGGTGCTCGGAACCCCGACGATTTTCCAAAATGCTCCGCCACCAGACCGGCAAAGGGATAGACGGTCGAGGAACTGACAATATGGATCTGATCCCGCGCGTCCGCCGGGGCGGGCATCACCAAAAGCCAGAAAAAGACGGGCAGCAACCATTTCACCGACATCACCTCAGCTTATCTAAACGGACCCCTGCAGCCTATGCTACAGCACAAGACGGCCCAAGTCTTTCATGCTACAACCTTCCGCGTCGTCACATTTCTGAAATAACTGAGAGTTTGAGCGACCATGCGGCTCCTCCGTTTCCTGATGCCAAAAGAAGAAAAATTCGTTGATCTGTTTGTCAGCCACAGCGCTCTGATTGTTGCCGCGGCCGATGCGCTCGACGCCATGATGGCGGCAACGCCGGACGATCAGGCTGCCCGTGCAAAGGACGTCTGCGCCATAGAAAGTCAGGCCGACCAGATTGCCAGACAAACCATTGTTGCCCTGCATCGCGCCTTCATAACGCCCTTTGACCGCACGGACATCCATGCTCTCAGCAAGGCTCTCGATGATGCCGTCGACCTCATTGAGGAGGTGGTTCTGGGGGCACAGATTTATCAGGTGGTCACATTCGACCCGCATATGCGCAAATTGACCTCAATGATCCAAAGCGCGGCGCGGCTGGTGGCCGAGGTTATGCCACTGCTTCACAATATTTCCGCCAATGCTGGCCGGATTAATGATTTATGCGAGCAGATATCGCAAATTGAAGGGCTCGCCGATGATGCCTTGCGCGCGGCTCTCACCGACCTGGTTTCGCGAAAACCCGATACCATTGGGTTTTTCGGATGTAAGGAGGTCTATGAGCTTCTGGAAGAGGTAACAGACAGTTGCGATGATGTCGCCGATGTTATCGAAGGTATCGTTCTGGACCAGGTTTGAAACTCTGATGAATAGTATTCACCTGGGACTGCCTGCTTTGGTTGCGATCATCGCCATCGCTTTGGCGTTTGATTTTATTAATGGCCTGCATGATGCAGCCAACTCCATCGCGACCGTCGTATCAACCCGAGTTCTCCCGCCTAAATTGGCTGTGGCCTGGGCGGCCGGGTTCAATTTCATCGCCTTTCTATTTTTTGGATTGCATGTGGCAAAAACCATCGGCACCGGGATCATCAATCCGATGGTCATGGATCCATGGGTGGTCCTTGCCGCCTTGATCGGCGCTATCGCCTGGAATGTTTTCACTTGGTGGCTCGGCTTCCCCTCCTCAAGTTCTCACGCGCTGATCGGCGGCATTGCTGGTGCCGGCGTGGCAAAGGCGGGGTTTGGGGCTATCGTCGCCGATGGTTTCATCAAAACCTCTGCAGCAATTTTTCTCTCGCCGCTCGCCGGGTTTACCCTGGCTCTGCTGATCATCTTTTGTGCCACCTGGGCTTTGCGCAATGCCCATCCCTACGCCGTCGACAAACGGTCGCGCCAATTACAACTGGTTTCGGCTTCGCTTTATTCCTTGGGGCATGGCGGCAATGACGCACAGAAGACCATGGGCATCATTGCAATCTTGCTATTTTCTCAAGGGATGCTGGGCGATGAGTTCCATGTGCCCCTCTGGGTGGTGCTGACGTCGCAGACGGCCATGGGACTGGGCACGCTGTTCGGCGGCTGGCGAATTGTCCGCACAATGGGATCGAAAATTACCGACCTCAAACCGTTTCAGGGATGTTGTGCCGAAACCGCCGGGTCGATTTCCCTGTTCACCGCGACCTGGTTAGGAATTCCGGTTTCCACCACCCACACCATTACCGGTGCGATCGTCGGCGTCGGCATGGCCCGTCGCATGTCGGCCGTCCGCTGGGGCCTGGCCGGCAACATTGTCTGGGCATGGATTTTTACCATTCCGGCTTCGGCTTTGATCGCCGCCTTTGCCTTCCAGCTCATCGCTTATTTCTAGAGCGTCGTGCGATCAATTTGGTTCACCCTGCCGCCGCCGAACTGTCGTCAGTGCAAGGAAGGCGGCGCGGAGCGTAGTGGGACTACGGTCAAGCCGTCTGACACAGCAATGGCGCAGTTTGGCCCGGCCCAAAGGGTTGGCCATGGGGCGGGCATCCGCGGTGTTGCGGCTCTTGCCCGATGCACCACATCCGGCTGCGAGCCGCGCCTGGCGGACTGCCGCCCCCCATGGCCAACAGAGTGATTCAAATTGAACGCGCGACGCTCTAACTTCGCAAAGCGTGAATTTCATCGACGGCCGCGCGCAAGCGGTCCGACAAATTATGGGCGATGGTTTCTATAATTTTGAAGGCCAAGGTTGGATGGCGCTCACTTAGGCCAAGAAACTCGGTACGCCGCAACACAAAAACCTCGACATCGCTGACCGCCAGCGCATCGACGGTATGAACGCTGGGGTCAACAAAACCACGACCACCAAAAAAATCTCCTGGCCCGCAAGTGGCAAGGTGATAATGATCTTTTTTATGGATGGGCAGGTTCAAGCGAACGGTGCCGCTGCGAATTAGAAAAAGCTCGTTACTTTCGGTGCCCGCTTTAAACAGCTTCTTGCCTGCCTTGACCGACTGCATGGTTGTGCTGTTGCCAAGATCGACCAAAGCCGCGTCGGACAGCCCTTCAAAGGCCGGCATATCCCGCAACTCTAGGCTGCACGCCTTTTTATCCTCGCCCTGGTCGTCACTTTCCAGCCGATGCTGTTCTACCCATTCCAGCGCATCTTCCAGCTGGCGAAAGGCAAAAGCCTTGTTGGTCGGGCGGACCACCCCGGTTTCTTTCAGAAAACGCTTCATCTTCAGACCGCTGGGCAGGCCCTTGGGAATGTCGCAAAAGACCAGATAGGCATCATTCTCTTCCAGACGGTCCTTAATTTGTTCCAACACATGGGTGGCGGTTAGGTCAAGCGACTGAACCCGGCGCATACTGAGAATGACATATTTGCGAGTTTCGGTTTCCGGTTCGAGGGCCGCATGCAACTGGCTGGCGGTTCCGAAGAACAGACTGCCCTGCAGTTCAAAGATCACGGTGTCGCACCCTTCTCCGTCAATCTGCCCAAGATCGACAGCCACCTTCGTTCGCTTGGAATGAATCTTATGACCTTCGATCTTGTGCCGAACCACCGTGCTGCGGGTCTGTTCGCGAATGAACAGCAAAATGGCGAAAGCCACACCCACGCCGGAAGCCGCAATCAGATTGACAAACAGGGCAACAATAATGACTGAAACAATAACCAGAAAATCGAGTCTGGTTGCCGGGCTGTAAAAGAACATCAGACTGTGCCGGTCAATCATCCGGAAACCGACAACAATTAAAATTCCGGCCAGGGCAGACACCGGAACCCAGGCGATCAAAGGCGAGAGCACCAGGAAGGCGGCGAAACAAAAAGCCCCGGACATAAAGCCCGAAACCCTTGTCGTCCCACCGCTGGAACTATTGACCAGCGAGGCCCCCATGGTGCCCGCCCCTGGAATCCCGCCAAACAGGGCCGAGACCACATTGCCGATTCCCTGGCCGATCAATTGGCGGTTGGGGTCATGATGGGAATTAGTCAGAGCATCCAGGACAACGCAGGTTTTTAATGTATCAATCGATAATAAAGCAGCCAGAGTCACGGCTGGAACAAGAATTTTAACAATGTATCCAAGCTCTATAGCCGAAAATGCCCGAAAATTATTTACAATTACTTCGCCGATATTGCCATCAGCTCCGGTTATGGCCCCTACCAGCAATGGATTGTGTTCACTATGCAGCAGGTCCGGATTTGACCACCCGAGCGCCAAATAAGTTACGATCCCGGACATCAATCCAAGAATCGCCGCTGGAACCGATCGGGTCAGACGGGGCAAAAGCAGCATCACGGCCATGACGATCCCGCCCACCAAGACAGTCTGCCATCGCCAGCCGGCAGGCGAAGTCAGCGCCTCAAAAACCCCTGTTCCGGTAGGAACACCAAGAATTTTTGGAATCTGACTGCCGATGATGATCAGCCCGACACCGCTCAAATAGCCGCTGACCACAGGATAAGGGATGAATTTGATCAGTTTACCGATTCTGGCCAGGCCAAGACCCACCTGGAACAGACCGGCGAACAGTCCGATAATGGCCAGCAACAGAACCGTCTCGGCTATGCCGGCCTGACCGGCCAAGGAAATCGCCAGAGCGGATAACATGGCCGCTGCCGGCGCACAAGGCGCTGTAATCAGGCAGCGGCTGCTGCCAATCACGGAAGCGCAAAGCCCCAGGACGGTGGCACCGACAATACCAGCCAGAGCCCCTTTGGCGCCCTGCTCAGCGCCAAGCGGTGAAAAAATCGTAACGCCAAAGGCGATTGCCGATGGCAACGCCACCAGCATCGAGGCTAGTCCCCCCCAGACATCGCCCCAGAACACCCGCCGATCATAGGCTGTTGCGTTCAACTTCCTGCCCCCAAAACGAACAACCCTTTTTTACTATCAGCCTTTGTCACAAAACGGTCAAGGAACTGTAACAATCCTGTTAGTGTCCCGTTTCCGAAGTTCGTGCGATAGGATCCAGGCGATTATCGACCTGCGGAAATGACCAGAAGCGAGACGGACCCGTGAGAAAGCAACCGACGGACTTATTGTGTGATGGATGAAAGCGTAAAGGGCCAACCAGCCCCGGTGTCATCATCTTCTCGACTTCCTTGCCTCGATACCGTGCGCGGTGTGGCGATCCTTGCTGTGGTCTGCTCTCACATAGGCTCAAGGCTTGCTCAGTCGGAAACGGTCAACCAACTCATTGTCGATATTGGACGCGGCGGCGTTACACTGTTTTTTCTGCTGAGCGGCTATCTGATTTTTTCGAAAGTACAAACGCAAAGTCTTACGAAATTCATTATTAGGCGTTTCTTCAAGGTAATGCCTTCCTATTGGGTTAATATCTCTGTTATTTTTATAATTGATCTATTAATAGACAATTGCCCGCATTTTTCCGCCCCTTCCTATTTAGCCAGCCTTATGGCGGTTTCCGATGTCATTGGGGTTCAAGCCGTGAGCGGTGTGTTCTGGACCCTGCTGATTGAATTCAAATTCTATCTGTTCATCGCCCTCCAACACGCGCTTTTCGGTCGCCGCCATCTTCATAAAATCTTTTCAATTCTGATCTTGTTTGAAATCGGCTGTTGGTTCTTTCGCGGCCATGGCAGCCTGACCCTAAGTTATTTTCCTGTGTTTTATCTTGGCATTGAAATCGCCCTGGCCGAGGAATCCGGATGGGCCCGTTTGGCATTACTGCGTCTGGCTTTGGTGACTCTGCTGTCAGGCGGAAGCCTTTATCTCTGTCTTGACCAACAAAAGCTTGCCGCAACACTATATTTGGCGGGCAGCACGATATTTTTTGCGATAATCCTGAAACATAGGATTGGTTCTAACTTTTTTGTTTATTTTGGCATTACCTCTTATAGCAATTATCTTTACCATTCGATTATCGCCTGGGCTATCTTCACGATTTTAGCGCCCCCGACTGGGGTGGCATCCTTGCCGGCCGTGGCGATCGCTCTTTTCCTAGCCACTTTGGTCGCCAAGACTTTCTACAAGTTTATTGAAGTTCCGATGGTCAATCTTGGACAACAACTTACGGCCCGCCTCCCCGCTTCGTGAACGCCATCGCTAAGATGACAAGGTCCGTGCTACCGTTGTCACGAGCGAGACGGCTTGTTCATGATTATTAAGCGTTGGAGAAATATGCGATGCGTCCCGATAAACGCAACTACGTCGGTGGCGTCGTCGTTGCCATCGCGAATCCGATGATCCGACGCGCGCTGACGGATACCTTCCGGCAAAGTGGTGCCAACGACATTATCGACGTCACCGAAAGAGAGGGTCTGCAGGAAATCCTCAGCTCAAAACCCATCGTTTTATTGGTTGTTGATGACACTCTGTCGGGATTGCCAACCGGCGATTTGATCCGGAAAATTCGCCAGGGCCAACTGCATGCGCATCCCTTCCCCCTTATTTTTGTGCTGGCCCACCAGCAAGAGGAAAATCAGCTTAAGGCGCTCATCGCCTGCGGTCCCGACGCCATCATAATAACCCCGCTGTCAATTGCCGATCTTTTCTCTCGCATTGATTTCCTTGCCGCCGAACGCAAGCCTTTTGTCATTACCAGGGACTATATTGGACCGGATCGCCGCAAAGAGCCGAGAGAAGGCGCGAACCAACCGATTATAATCCGTCCGCCCAATCCGTTGGCGCGAGGAGTCGATGCCGCGTCTTTCCAGAAAGCCCTGAAAACCGGCCAGGACTCTCTGAAAACCGCGAAGATGGAGTGCAGTCTGGGACAACTTGCCTGGGCAATGCGGTCCGGGAAAGCCTCTGATTTTGTTGATTTGATCCCGGTGGTCGATCACCTTGTCGAAACCGCGACAGTGCCGGCATTAAAAACGGCTGCGTCAGAACTGGCCGCCGCGCTTCGCGCTGAGGACATGTCAGAAATTATGGCTTGCTGCCGGAAGCTTCTGGCGAGCGCCGACCAAAGCAAACCATAAACGAAGCCCTTGTCGAGCAAGTAAAGGCCGCGTAGTGTTCCTAACCGGCAATGCTCGCCAAGCAATTATCAACGATGCACGGGATTTCTCCCCGCCCGTTCGAATGGTCAGACATGGATGATCTTGTTTGGAATGATAGCCTTAGCGTTGGTGACCAAACTCTTGATGGGCATCATAAGCGTTTGTTCAGTCTTTGCTCTGAGCTTGAGCGAGGAATCAGTCTTGATACGGCCGCGGCGGTCATACCAGGCGTTCTGAAAGAGCTGCAGCACTATATTTCCTATCACTTCTCGGAAGAAGAATCTCTAATGGAGAAAATAAATTTTCCATTTCTTGATGATCACCGAGATAGCCATAGAGTTATTGCGCAATGCGTTGATGATATGTCAGCTAATATTTCTATCAATTCTGATTATTTGGCCGCCGGAGACCTTGCAGAGTTTCTGCGGGGCTGGCTACTACATCATATCGAAATCGAAGATTTTGCGTACAGGCGGTTTTTATAGCGCCCTTTTTCAGGCGGGTGTGGCCGCCTTTGCTTTCTTCTTTGGCGCTGCCTCACCGGTAAAAAACAGGACCCCATTACGCCATTGCGTGACGGGTGTCAGCCAGCGGGCTTGATCTGCGCGGTTTTGCAGCGAGGGTCTCATCGGTTTGCCAAAATAATATCCTGTCGCCCGTGAAAAACCCCGAAGCCCTTAGCCGGCTTTGATATTTCAATAAATCGAAGTAATGATAATTGCAGGATTTCGAGGGAAAACC
>DUZC01000025.1 GCA_013349735.1 Rhodospirillaceae bacterium | reverse complement strand
GTCAATAAGGTTGACCGCGAAGGCCGCGAGACTTTTGATCTTTTGGACGAAGTTGAGAAAACCCTGGCCTTGGACGTCTGTCCAATAACCTGGCCCATTGGCATGGGGCGCGATCTGAAAGGTATTTACAATCTGGCAACCGACCAGGTCCTTTTGTTGGAACAGGGGCGGGGGGACCATATTCCGGACGCGATTGACATGCCCTTGGGGGATCCGCGTCTGGATGACCTGGTAGGCGGTGACGCTGCCGCAAAACTTCGGGAAGAGGTGGATCTGATCCGTGGGGCCTGTCCGCCGTTTGATCTTGATGGCTATCGTGCTGGCCATTTGACCCCGGTCTTTTTTGGTTCGGCCCTGCGCAATTTTGGGGTTCGTGAATTGCTGCAGGGTATTGGCGAGCGGGCGCCGCCACCCAGAGTTCAGCCGGCGGTTCAACGGCCGGTTGATCCGGAAGAAGAAAATGTCAGTGGGTTCGTGTTCAAGGTCCAAGCCAACATGGATCCCAATCACCGCGATCGTATCGCTTTTTTTCGTTTATGTTCGGGGCGGTTTCACCGGGGCATGAAGCTCAAACATACCCGGACAGGGAAAGTAATGGCCGTCTTTAACCCGGTGTTCTTTCTTGCCCGCGATCGCGAATTGGCCGAGGAGGCCTTTCCCGGCGACATTCTGGGCATTCCCAATCATGGCGCCTTGCGGATAGGGGACACCCTTTCTGAGGGCGAGGACCTGCGCTTTACTGGCATACCCAGCTTTGCGCCGGAATTGCTGCGACGTATTCGGCTGGATGATCCAATGAAAGCCAAGCAACTAAAAAAGGCGCTGGAGGACTTGGCTGAAGAGGGGGTAAGCCAATTGTTCAAGCCGCTGAATGGCGGGACCTGGATCGTGGGTGTGGTTGGTCAGCTGCAATTTGAGGTCATCGCTAATCGCATTGAAAGCGAATATAACCTCAAGGCTGGTTTTGAAGAGGCTCCCTTCGAGACAGCCCGTTGGGTTGATGCCGAGGACAAGCTTCTGGTCAAGAAATTCGTCGAGGCGCATAGCCAGTCGATGGCCGAAGATCGCGACGGATCAATGGTTTTTCTTGCGCGAAATGCCTGGACTCTCAACCGCGCTCAGCAGGACTTTCCGGGGCTGCGCTTCAGCGCGACCCGCGAGCAGGGTTAAGCTGCATTTACCTCTTGGCCAAGCTGGCGCATAGTTGCGCGTCATGACAGTGCCGCCCGATCCTCAGCTTCCGGACGATTACCATCGGCAATTGGATCTTATTGCCGAGATGAGCCATGCCTTTGCCAATTCGCGCGACCTTGACCAGACTTTGCACCAGGGCTTGGCGCGAGTGGCCGCTTTTGTCGATGCCGAGGCCGCGAGCCTGTTTCTTATCGACGAGAAGACCGGGGAACTGGTCTGTCGCGCCTGTGTTGGTCCCGTGGATATTACCGGATTGCGTTTAGCGCCGGGCACCGGGGTGGTGGGCAAGGTCGTCGAGAAGAATCAAGCCATGTTCGTCAAGGAGGCCGGCCGCGACCCCCATTTCGGAGCGTTGGTTGACGCAAAGACCGGATTCTCGACCCGCTCGATCCTTTGCGCGCCGTTGTCGGTGCGCAGCGAAAGGCTGGGGGCCATCGAATTGCTGAACAAGGCCGGTGGACAGCTGTTTCATTCCTCGGATCGTCAATTGCTGCGGACCTTGGGTGTTTCGGCCGCCTTGGCCATCAGTAATGCCCGGCTGACCCGCGGGCTGGTTGAGCAGGAACGGTTGCGCCGCGAAGTCGAACTGGCGGCGGAAATTCAAAGGGGTATGTTACCCAGCCATAGGCCGAAGGACTGTCCGGTGGCGGGAATCAATCGTCCGGCCTATGCGGTGTCGGGTGATTTTTTTGATATTTTGCCCCTTTCCGATGAGCGGGTGGCCTTCGCGGTTGGGGATGTCTCCGGTAAAGGGATCAACGCCTCTTTGCTGATGGCCAAGACGATCAGCCTGTTTCATTGCCTCGCCAAGGCCCATCGGCGCCCCGGAGCCTTGCTGGCGGCCATCAATGCCGAGTTGTGTGAAACGGCAGGGGCCGGTGGAACTTTTGTAACGATGGTCGCGGGGTTTCTTGACCGCCGCAGTGGCACAATTCTCTTGGCCAATGCCGGGCATGAGCCGCCGCTTTTACATCAAGGGCTTACATTTACAAGCTTTGACGCGGATACGCCCCCCTTGGGCATCGCTGTCGACTTGGTTCCGCAAAACATGCCAGAGACCTGGCTCGCCCTGGGTGGTGGCTGTCTTTATCTGTTCACCGATGGCTTAACGGAATCCAGCTGTGATGGGGTTATGCTGGGAAGCCAGGGCGTGGAACGCATGATCAACAGCGTTGCTGCGCTTGATCTGGATCACCGGCTGACGGCGATCATTGAGGCCTTAACCAAAGGGGCGGCGGTCCTGCGGGATGATCTCACTTTGATGGCCGTCGAGGATTTTCGTCCCAAGCCCTTGTTCGCCAGTCGCTTCAAAGCCTCGCCCGAGGGTTTGTGCGAACTTCGCCAACGGGTCGAGGCGGCAGCCGGCGCGGCAGGCTGTTCGGCCGAGTCCGCGGCCGAAGTTGTGCTTGCTGTCGATGAAGCCGTGCAGAATATTCTGCGACATGCCTATCATGGTGAAGGGGATGTTTACCTCGAAATTCGGGTGGTTGCAGAAGAGGGGTTGGAAATTCAATTGATCGATTTTGCCGCACCGGTGGATGTCAGCCAAATTGGTCCGCGCCCGATCGATAAATTGCGGCCCGGCGGTCTGGGAACCCACTTCATCCGGACGATAATGGATCAGGTCTGCTTTTTGCCGGCCCCGGAAGGGGCTGGAAATCTGTTACGCATGACAAAGGCCCTCTCATGAGCATGACATTCGCAATTGTCGCCGATGCCCAGGCAACCATCATCGCCGTGACCGGTGAAATTGATCTTGGCAATAGTTCCGAGCTTCGCAGGGAAGTGTTGGGTAAGCTGGCCGAAGGCCGGGCGGTGGCGGTGGATTTGGCCGGGGTTGCCTATATTGACAGTTCCGGGGTGGCCGCGCTGGTAGAAGCCTATCAGGCCTCGCGTCAGCGACATTTGGGTTTTTATCTTCAGAACGTTAGTGTGGCGGCCATGCGGGTTTTGAAATTGGCGCGCCTGGACCAGGTTTTTGATATTCGTACACGGCCGTCCGGGGAACAGACGTGAAGGGTGAAGCGGGGGTCCGACTGCTGGACCGCATTGGCCGCGCAACCATCGAATGGCTGGATGAAATCGGATTTGCCGCCAAGCTTTTCTCGGAAAGTCTTTATTGGCTGGTCGTCGGTCATCGCCAGAAACAGCCGGTGCGGTTTTCTGCGGTTTTGGCCCAGGCCCGTGAAATCGGTGTCGACGCCCTGCCCATCCTTACGGTTTTGACTTTCACAATCGGCGTCATGCTGGCAATCCAGGGCATTTATTCGCTGCGCAGTTTCGGCGCTGAATCCCGTGTGGCGACCGGCATCGCCCTTTCCGTCGTACGCGAATTTTCTTCGCTGATTACCGGTATTCTGGTGGCAGGGCGTTCGGGCTCGGCATTGGCGGCGCGCCTGGGAACCATGAAGATCAATCAGGAAATCGATGCCCTTACGGTGATGGGTATCGAACCCGTGCGTTATCTGGTCGTGCCGCCTCTGGTGGCGATGGTGGTGATGTTGCCGCTTTTGACCCTTTGGTCCCATCTGGTTGCCCTAACGGGGGCAGGGTTTGTTGTCAGCCACGATTTGGAAATCAGTTTCGGCGCCTATGCCAGCCAGATCATCGAAGCGCTGCGACTGGGCGATCTGGCCCATGGTTTAGCGAAAAGTGCGATCTTCGCCGTCCTGATCACTTTGGTGGGCGTGGTCAATGGGGCCCTGGTCGATGGGGGGGCCGAAGGAGTCGGCCGGATGACGACCCGTTCCGTGGTTCATGCCATTTCGGCGATCGTAGTCACCGACATGATCTTTGCTTTTGCCGTGACCCGATGAACGTCGTCGAAGTCCAGGGCCTGGTCACCCATTACGGCGATAGAATGGTCCTGAAAGGGATCGATCTTTCCGTCGCCGAAGGCGAAATCATGGTGATTATGGGGGGATCAGGTTCGGGCAAAAGCACCTTGTTCAACCATTTGCTTGGGCTGTTGCGTCCCACTCAAGGCGTAGTTCGTCTGCTTGGCCATGACATGCATCATTTGCCGGCCCTGGAAATGCTGGCCTTGCGCCGCCAGATCGGCGTGGCCTTTCAAAGCGGCGCTTTGTTCAGTTCTTTGAGCCTGGCCGAAAATATCAAACTGCCTTTGCGGGAACATAGCGATCTCGACGAAAAAACCATGAACATCATCGCCCAAATGAAGCTCGAAGTGGTCAATCTTGCTGGCTTTGGCGATCTAAAGCCCTCAGAACTTTCGGGAGGGATGATCAAACGGGCGGCATTGGCCCGCGCAATCGTGCTGGACCCCCGCCTGCTGTTCTGCGATGAGCCTTCCGCGGGGCTTGATCCGGCGGTGTCCTCGGCCATTGATGAGCTGATCCTGAGATTGCGCGAGGCCTTGGGCATGAGCATTGTGGTGGTAACCCACGATCTTGACAGCGCTTTTCGTATTGCGGATCGGATCTGCGTTCTGGATGGCGGAGAAGTGATTGCTTTGGGCAGCAAAGACGCGGTGCGAGCCAGTTCATTGCCCCGCGTACAGGATCTGTTGAACCGTCGAAATGTCGAAGCGTTGCTTGACCGGGACGCTTACTTGCGCCGACTGCTGGGGGAAGGATAACGGGATGCGTGATGGTCGAACGAACTATGTGCTGGTGGGTGGTTTCGTTTTGGCCATGTTGGTGGCTTTGGTTCTTTCCATTGGGTTGATTTCAGGAAGAACAGGAAGCGAGGACAGCTACAGTGCCAGCTATGAGAATGTTGCCGGTCTGAAATATGGCTCAAAGGTTCTCTATGAAGGCTTCGCCATTGGCCAGGTCGACGATATCGAACCCCGCCATGATGGTGCCAAACTGAATTTTACCGTCCATTTGGCGGTAAAAAAAGACTGGCCGATCCCAGAAGACAGCGTCGCCCGTATCGCCGCTTCGGGACTGCTGGCCGCGCTGGTCGTCGATATCCGGGGCGGTTCCAGTCCGACCTTGCTCAAGCCTGGCGCGCAACTTCGCAGTCAAGCCGGCGGGAATCTGTTCTCGGCCATGGCCGACATCGCGGCCGAGGTGACCAATCTCAGTCAGACAGGCCTGCGGCCCCTGGTTGACTCTTTGAACCGGACGGTTGCGTCTTTAGGGCCCGTTTTGGAACAAAGAGCACCCCAACTGCTGGATAATCTCTTGTCTTTGTCTTCGGATCTGGCTGACAAAACACCGCGGATTTCAGCAAATCTGGAGCAGATGAGCCATGGTTTGACCCGGGTCTTCAGTCCCGATAACACCCGTAAAATCGACAATGTAATCAATGGGGCTGAACAGGCGGCAACCAACCTGGCGGACCTGACCGGCAGTTTACGCAGCAGCAAAAGCAAGGTCGATGAGGTGCTGTCATCCTTAGATAAGGCGGTTGGCAGTAACAGCGAAAAGGTCAGCGAAAGCCTGGGGGACCTGAGATACAGCCTGCAGGCGGTGTCCCGCAATATCGACTCAATCACCTTCAATCTGGAAGGTACGGCACGCAATATGAATGAGTTCAGTCGTGAAATTCGTCAAAATCCCGGCCTGCTGTTGGGCGGTACAAAACCCGGCACGGAGGTGGCCCCAAAATGAGATCTCTCCCTGTCCTTCTCATTTTTCTGGCCTTGACCGCCTGCGCCGGAAGCCCGCCGCCACCGGATGTTTTTTTCCGCTTGGAGACTGCTGTCGTTAAGCCTTTGCCGGCGCCAATTTTCGCTGGTGTGCTGGAAGTCCAGCGCTTAGGGGCAGAAGGTTTGGTGGCGGAACGCGCCTTGCTCTTTTCAGAGGGTGATCAGCCCCAGCAATTGGCCCGCTATAGCTATCATTTCTGGACCGAGCCGCCCGCGTCGCTGCTGCGGGATCAGATGGTAACCACCCTTCGCGCCGCCGGTGTCGCAAAGCAGGTGGTAACCGCGGATTTAAGAGTGCCGGCGGATTATGTTATCGAAGGGCGCCTGCGGCGTTTCGAGCAGCGAACCGGGGCCGCCGCCGGCGTGGTGGTGGATGCGGAAATCGGTCTGATTCAGGTCCGCGGCAATCGTCTGCTGATGGTGCATGACTATCATTTGGAAAGTCCGGCCGCCGGCAATAGCCCGGAAGCCGCGGTTGCGGCCTTTCAAACAGCCTTGGATCAGTTGCAGCAGCGGTTTCTCGGTGATCTGGCCGGGTTAGCCCAGCCGTGAGCCACGGCAAATCGCGCCAAAGCCGGGCGCCGGTCAAGCGGACAAAATTTCGTCCGCGCATGCTTGAATTGGACATCCTGACCCTCGGTGCAAGGGGCGATGGCCTCGCCACACACGAGGGTCTATCGGTCTTCGTTCCTTACACCGTGCCAGGGGACCGGGTCCTGGCCCGGCTTGAGGGGCGTCGGGGTGACGGCTGGCTGGCCCAGCCGCTGGAAATTCTTGCGGCCGGGGAAGGACGTCGTGCGCCACCTTGTCCCTATTTCGGTCGCTGCGGCGGTTGTGCGCTCCAGCATCTGGC
This sequence comes from Rhodospirillaceae bacterium, assembly GCA_013349735.1. GTDB lineage: Bacteria > Pseudomonadota > Alphaproteobacteria > Rhodospirillales > Magnetospirillaceae > DUZF01. The sequence continues at coordinate 7,322 of DUZC01000025.1, read as the reverse complement.
CGATGAGCCCTACCTTCGGTGGAAAGAGCGGTTGCTTGAGGGGGTCACGGCCAAATTGGGGGCGGATGCCGGGGTTCTCGGGCCGATCCGTCGCGTTGCGCCGGGCAGTCGGCGCCGCGCCACCTTTGCTTTCGCGCGCCAGGCCAAGGGGGTCAGCCTTGGATTCAATGCCCGCTCCAGTCATGACATCGTTGATATTGCGCAGTGCCTTTTGCTGTTGCCATGGTTTTCAGAGCTTTTTCCGCCCTTGCGGGCTCTGCTGACCGCAGTCTGTCCGGAAGGGACCAGGGGGGATGTTTCCCTTACCGGGACCGAAACCGGAATCGATATGCTGGTCGAGGCGGAGTCACGGCTTGATCTGTTTGATCGGCAAAGACTTGCCGCTTTCGCCGAGGATCATGATCTGGCGCGCCTATCCTGGCGGCGACCGGGCGCCGGGGCAATCGAGCCCTTGGCCGAACGTCGTCCGCCCATGGTTCGCTTTTCCGGTTTCACTGTCGGCTTGCCTCCGGCCGCATTTCTGCAGCCCAGTCTGGAAGGGGAAGCGGTTCTGACCGCGTTGGTTGCGGACGCAATCGGGGCAGGATCGCCGGTCGCCGATCTTTTCGCTGGTTTGGGGACCTTTTCCTTCGCCCTGGCCGGAAAGGGTGCGGTCCGTGCCTTTGAAGGCGACGCGGCGGCTGTCGGCGCGGCGGCTCGGGCGGCGCATGGCACGGGGGTGCGTTTCGAGAAGCGGGACTTAGCTCAAACACCCTTGCGGCCTGACGAGCTGAAACAATTCCGGTCCGTGGTGGCCGATCCGCCCAGGGCTGGTTGCGGCCCGCAAGCGGAAAATCTTGCTTCGCCGGGTGGCCCATCCCGACTGGTGATGGTGTCCTGCAATCCGGCGACCTTGGCGCGCGATTTGCGCCTTCTGGTCGACGGGGGGTATCAGTTGCAAAGCCTGACGCCGGTCGACCAGTTCCCCTGGACCGCCCATCTGGAAGCGGTGGCGGTTCTAGAGCGCTAAGTTCGAATGAGAGCCAGCAACGCTTTGACCAGATTGTCGGCGCCGTCAGCGATCTGGCTGATGGCGGAGTCATACATATAGCAAGGGGTGGTGACGATCCGCAGGACGGGATCAACCACAACCTCGCCGCGGGCCGCATCGCGGTGTTTGGCGCCCATGGCTTCCAGCGCGGCGGCGGTGCCTTTGTCGTTGCCTATCGTCATTTCCCCTTTGCCAAGAACTTTTGCCAGAATGGCGGGGGCGATGCACAGGGCGCCGACCGGCTTTCCCTGGCCTTGCATGGCATGGATGGCCTTGGCAACATTTGGTTCCACCGTGCAGTCCGGACCATCGGCAGCAAAACTGACCAGATTTTTCGCTGCGCCAAAGCCCCCCGGGAAAACCAGCCCAGCGAAATCATGGGCATCGAAGTCCGCCAGATCGCGGATATTTCCGCGGGCGATACGGGCTGACTCCACAAGGACATTGCGCTGCTCGGCCATGGCTTGTCCGCGCAAATGGTCGATCACGTCACGTTGGGCAATATTGGGCGCAAAACATTGATATTGGGCGCCATTCCGGTCAATCGCCAACAGGGTCAGCACCGCTTCGTGGATTTCACTTCCGTCATTGACGCCGCATCCCGACAGGACCACAGCAATCCGCGGCTTCTCAGTCATTTCTTTTGCTTCCTTTTGGGCAATGAGGGGAGGGCGGATCATAACACAAATAGCGGCAACGCCATGGTCTGGTTATGATGCAGGCCTTACGCTTGGTTTAAGAAAAGGACCTGCCGGTGTCTGTTGTGGCCTATACAAAACTCGAAGCGCTGTTTTCCCGGTTAAGCCGGATTGAGCAGGCCCTAAGCATCCTGCACTGGGACATGGCGGCAATGATGCCGGCCGGCGGGGCATCCAGCCGGGCGGAGCAGACGGCCGCGCTCAAAGCGGTTCACCACGAAATGTTGACGGCCCCGGGGGTTGGCGCGCTCTTGGATGCGGCTGTGTCAGAACCGCTGGATCTTTGGCAGCGGGCCAATTTGCGCGAGATGCGCCGGGACTGGGTCCATGCCTCGGCCGTTCCGGTGGCTTTGGTGGAAGCGCTGTCGCGGGCCTGTTCGGCGTCAGAGACAGTGTGGCGCAAGGCGCGCCAAGAGGCGGATTTTAAGGCGGTCGAGCCGTTCTTGGCCGAGGTGATAAGGCTGACCCGCGAAATGGCCGAGATCAAGGGCCAAGCCTTGGGGCTGGCGCCCTATGATGCTTTGCTGGATCAATATGAGCCGGATGCGCGCCAGGCCAGTATTGACGTTATTTTTCAGGACCTTGCAAAATTCCTTCCCGGTTTCATGACCCAGGTATTGAACCGGCAGAAGCCCGCACCGGCAGGGCCGCAGGGGCCTTTTCCGGTAGAAATGCAAAAGGCCCTGGGTCTGAAAATGATGGCAATTCTGGGCTTTGATTTTGACCATGGCCGTTTGGATGTCAGCCATCATCCCTTCTGTGGCGGCACACCCGAGGATGTGCGGATTACCACCCGCTATGACGAAGGTGATTTTATGCGCAGCCTTATGGGGGTGCTGCATGAAACCGGCCATGCCCTTTACGAACAGGGCTTGCCGCAGCAATGGCGGGTCCAGCCGGTCGGGCGCGCGCGCGGCATGAGTCTGCACGAAAGTCAGAGCCTGTTGATGGAAATGCAGATTTGTCGGTCCCGGGAATTTCTAGCCTTCGCCGCACCGCTGATGCAGCAAAGCTTTCGGGCTGCGGGTCAGGCGGGATGGGATGCCCAGACTCTTTACGAGGCCAACATCCGGGTTACGCCAGGCTTTATCCGCGTAGATGCGGATGAAGTGACCTACCCGGCCCATGTCATCTTGCGCTATCAGTTGGAAAAAGCGCTGATTGCCGGCAGGCTCGACGTAGCCGACTTGCCGGACGCCTGGACTCAAGGGATGATTGAGTCTCTTGGCCTAAAACCGCCGGATGATCGCTTGGGATGTCTGCAAGATATCCATTGGTATGACGGTGCCATCGGCTATTTTCCAACTTACAGTTTGGGGGCTTTGACTGCGGCACAGATCTTTCAGGCTGCCAATGAAGCTGTTGAGGATTTGTTGCCATGCATCGGCCGGGGTGATTTTCGACCTTTGCTGGGTTGGTTGCGCGCAAAGCTGCACGGCCGTGCCTCGTTATTGTCGACTGAAGCGCTTTTGATTGAAGCAACCGGTCGGGCTCTTGACGCGGAAGCGTTCAAAGGGCATCTGAAGCGTCGTTACTTGTCATGATGATTGGTATAGCGTCTGATGGCGGCGGACAGCGGCCAGAGAATTTTTCGGAGCAATGGCTTTGACCTATCACAGTACCCGGGGGCATGCCCCGGTCTTGGCTTTTGACGATGTCCTGCTGGCTGGATTGGCCCGTGACGGCGGCCTTTATCTGCCGCAGCAATGGCCCCGTTTTACCCCGGCGGATTTGCGCTCTTTGGCGGGATTGTCTTATGCCGAACTGGCGGTCCGGGTGATGGCGCCCTTGCTGGATAAAACCATCCGGGAGGATGACTTTGCGGCCCTGGTCCATGACGCCTATGCCGGATTTGACCATTTGGCGGTGGCGCCCCTCAGTCAGTTGGGCAGCAATGAGTGGCTGTTGGAATTATTTCACGGACCAACTTTGGCCTTCAAAGACTATGCCTTACAATTGTTGGGGCGGCTGTTTGATCATGTGCTGAAGGCCCGTGGGCAGCGGGTGACCATTGTCGGGGCCACCTCGGGCGATACCGGGTCAGCGGCCATCGAAGCCTGTCGGGATCGCGAGGCCATAGATATCATTATCCTGCATCCGCATGGGCGTACTTCGGATGTGCAACGGCGTCAGATGACCACCGTAGCGGCAGCCAATGTTCATAATATCGCGCTTGAGGGCACCTTCGATGATTGTCAGGACATGGTCAAATCCATGTTCGCTGACCAGGCCTTTCGGGACCAGTTGCAATTATCAGCGGTGAATTCCATAAACTGGGCAAGAATCCTTGGCCAGACCGTTTATTATATGGCGGCAGGTCTGGCGCTTGGGGCTCCCGACCGCGAGATCGCTTTTGCCGTACCCACCGGCAATTTTGGGAATGTTTATGCGGCTTTTGCGGCCAAGCGCATGGGATTGCCGATCTCGCAATTGGTGGTCGGTTCCAATGCTAACGATATTCTGACCCGTTTTTTTGAATGCGGTGAAATGAGCATTGGGCAGGTGGTGGCAACGCTCAGTCCCAGCATGGACATCCAGATTTCCAGCAATTTTGAACGCTATCTGTTCGATATTTATGGCGAAAATGCCGCCGAGGTGACCGGACGGATGGGGGCGCTGCGCCAAAGCGGACAGTTTTCGGTGGATCAAGGCAGAATGGCGGAGATCCGCGCTTTGTTCGATGGCTTCCGGCTGGACGACCAGGGAACCAGCGAGACGATCCGTCGTGTTTTCAGCGAAACCGGGATATTACTCGACCCCCATAGTGCCATCGGTGTGGCCGCTGGGCGCGCCCGGCGGCGGCGTACCGATATCCCCATGGTGGCCTTGGCTACCGCGCATGCGGCAAAATTTCCTGATGCGGTGGCAGCAGCCACCGGTCAAAGGCCGCCCTTGCCGCCAAGACTTGCAGATCTCTTCCAGCGTCAGGAACGGTACGATGTCCTGCCCAATGACCTTGAGGCTGTAAAGGCCTATGTCCGGCGGGCCGCACGGGGGCGGTCATGAGCGGACAAGACACGATCCGGTTGACCCGTTTGCCCAACGGATTGACCGTGGTGACGGATCCTATGCCATCCGTCCAGACCGTATCGCTGGGGGTCTGGGTCAATGCGGGAACCCGCCATGAGGCGGAAGAGATCAATGGGGTTTCCCATCTGCTGGAACATATGGCCTTTAAAGGGACCGCGCGGCGGTCGGCGCGGGCCATCGCCGAAGAAATCGAGGCCGTGGGCGGCCATCTGAATGCCTATACCTCGCGTGAACATACGGCTTATTACGCCAAAGTTCTGAAAGAAGATGTCGCCCTGGCCGTGGATTTGATCGGCGATATTTTGCAAAACTCGGTTCTGGATGAAGAAGAACTGGCGCGCGAGCAGGCGGTGGTGGTGCAGGAAATCTGTCAGTCCATCGACACCCCGGATGACATCGTTTTTGATCACTTTCAGGCCACTCTTTATCCCGGCCAGGCGGTGGGGCGGCCGGTCCTGGGAACGGCTGATCATGTGCGGCGCCTGTCCAGGCAGTCGATCGCCAGCTACCTTCGTGATAATTACAGCGCTTCCCGGATGATCCTTTCCGCAGCCGGAAATCTTGACCACCAGCAGGTTGTCGATCTGGCGGACCAACATTTCCAGGCCTTGCCCCCCGACCAACCCCTTCGTGAAGAGGCAACCCGGTATATCGGTGGGGATTACCGCGAGGAACGGGCACTCGAACAGGTCCATCTGTTGCTGGGTTTTGATGGCGTTCCCTACGAGGATCCTGATTTTTATAGCTGTTCGGTCCTGTCGACCTTGTTGGGTGGCGGCATGTCCTCGCGTCTTTTTCAAGAGGTGCGGGAAAAGCGGGGATTGGCCTACTCAATCTATAGTTTCAGTTCGTCCTATAATGACGGAGGCGTGTTCGCCGTTTATGCGGGAACGGGCGCTGACGAGGTCGCAGAGGTCATTCCGGTTATCTGCGACGAGATCATGAAAGTGACAGATGGGATCTCCAGCGATGAGATCCTGCGGGCCCGAGCCCAGTTGAAAGCCAGTATTCTGATGTCCCTGGAAAGCACCGCTTCGCGATGCGAGCAAGCGGCGCGGCAATTGCTTTGCTATGGCCGTCTGATTCCCGTCGATGAGGTCGTGGAAAAAATCGAGGCTATCGACGCGTCCGCCGTCGAGAGATTGGCCCGCCGGCTGTTCGTTGGCAAGCCGACCGTAGCCGCCATTGGCCCCTTGGCCCAAGTCGAACCCTATGATGCGCTCTGCGCCCGGTTGGGGTTTGGAACAGTTTCCTAAGAGCAGCCCTTCCGTTCAGGCTGTCCATCCCGTATTCTGTCAGGGTTAGGCTAGCCCGAGGGGTAAAAGTTCCATGGCGGTTGCAGGAAAACTTGCCCTGGTCGCGATCGTCGACCCGAACGAGGCGCATCGTCAGCAAATCGGTACGGCCTTGATGTCCCTGTATCGGGTCCAGGGCTATAGCGATGGCAATCACGCGCAGCCGGGCATCAAAGTGGCCCAGCCGGATATTTTGTTGATCGATGACGCGGCTGGACCTGGCGATGGCTTTGCCTTGGCGAAAACAATCCGCCGCAACAGCGCCTTGGCGGCCATGCCGATCATCATGGTTGCCCGTGGCTCCGAGGAAAAAGTCAGGCAAGCCAGTCAGGCGGCCGGAGCTGATGGTTATTTGACCAAACCTTATCGCCGCAGTGCTTTACTAAAATGTATCACGGGGATGCTCAACAAAAAGGTTGAGGAAAAATGGGATAATCTGCCTGAAACGCAGAAGAAGGCCTTAAAAGGAACCGTAGAAATATTTAATAATATCTCTGATGTTATTGCAACCGGAGAGCCGCTTCCTTTTGGTATGGTCAGTGATGCTTGTTCTCCTTTGGTCGATGCCGTAAACAATAATGACTTCAAGTCGATCCTGAATGGGGTCAAAGACCACGACAACTATTCCTATGCCCATAGCATGCGGGTCGCGACCTTATTGTCGCTGTTTGGTCATGCTGCGGGAATCCACGGCAAGGATCAGCAGGTTCTGGCCAGCGGTGGCTTGTTGCATGACGCCGGAAAGATCTCCATTCCGCACGAGGTGCTGAACAAGCCGGGCCGGCTTGACGAAGCAGAATTCGCCGTTATGCGCAGCCATGTGACCCACACGATTTCCTTTCTTGAGGCCTGTTCCGATATCCCCAAACCCGTCACCATCATCGCCGCTCAACATCATGAAAAAATCGATGGCACTGGCTATCCCAACGGACTTAAGGGAAGTGATTTGAATGAATTGGCCCGTATGGCGGCCATCGTGGATGTTTTCAGCGCCCTGACGGATCGTCGGGTCTACAAGCCACCGATGGATCCCGAGGTGGCTTTGGCCTTGATGTCCGATCAAATGAGAAGCCATCTCGACCAGCATTTTCTGGCCTTATTCAAGGTTATGCTTCTGGATGCGGTTCTTTAGGGCCAGGGCTGTTGGCACGGAAGCCCATGGCAACCACGTAGGTTTCGGCCGAACCGGCGCGGCTGGCGGCGGGCTTGGCGTGGCGGACCGTAGAGAAATGGGCCTTGAGTAAGCTCAGAATCGTTTTTTCGGTTCCG
>DUZC01000024.1 GCA_013349735.1 Rhodospirillaceae bacterium | reverse complement strand
TGGAAGGCGTCCCGCCGAACATATCGGTCAACAACACCACACCGGCTCCATCATCAACCTTGGAGGTCGACTGTAAAATATCCGAGCGCCTTTGCTCCATGTCATCGTCAGGGCCAATGCAGACGGTCGCTACATTGGGCTGAGGGCCGACGACATGCTCCAGGGCAGCCACCAGCTCATCTGCCAGTCTTCCATGGGTAACCAGGACCATTCCAATCATAATTCGACCTTCACTTGGCTTCCCCTTCCTCGAGTTCGCGGTGCCTCACATCAACCGTCTGCCCGGCCAGACGAAGCCAGTCGGTCAGCTGTTCGGCGATCACCACGGACCGATGGCGTCCTCCGGTGCAGCCGATGGCAAGGGTCAGGTAGCTCTTGCCTTCGGCAGCGAAACGCGGCAGCAGAGGCTCAAGCAGAGCCTGCAATGCCGCAAAAAATTGCGCATAGCCAGGGTCGCTTTTCACATAATCGACAACACGTGAATCGCGACCGGTCAACCCCCGTAACGCGGGCTTGTAAAACGGATTGTCTAGGAAACGGGCGTCGAATACCAGATCCGCTTCACGTGGCAAACCCCGGCGATAGGAAAAAGATGTGACAAAGACCACCAAAGCCTTGTTTGTTCCGCATGCAAAATGAACAGTGAGCAGATGTTTCAGCTGACCGGGCGGCAAGGAACTGGTGTCAATCACCACCCAAGCACGTTCTTTCAAAGGTGAAACCAAGCGCCGTTCATGGGCAATCCCGTCCAGCAAGGGCCGATCGGCCGCCAGAGGATGACGGTGGCGGGTTTCGGTGTAGCGTCGACAGAGCACTTCGTCGTCGCAGTCAACAAACAAAAGCCGCAGCTCCAATTGCCGTTCATGCATGAGCCGATCCATTTCGGCCAGCATCGACGACGCGCCGAAATCCCGGGTACGGATATCAATCCCAATCGCCAGCGGCCGCGTCACCTCGCCCGGGCGGACCAGTGATCCAAGCAAGGACAAAGGAAGATTGTCGACCGTCTCAAAGCCCATATCCTCGAGGGCTTTCAGCGCGACGGTCTTGCCGGCTCCGGACAGGCCGGTCACAACCACTACCTTGGCGACGGGGTCCCGGCTGCTTTCAGGATCGGAGGGGGCCGCGGGCGGGAGGCTGCTCATTTGGTTGACAATATGCCTCCAGACAAGGTCCGGATCGCAAGCCGAACCTTTGCGACCGCCGAAGCTTCTCTTGGGTCAAGCGCCAGGCGGCGCAACTGGCGCCCTGCCAGCTCGACAGTCTCGTCGGCGGGCATCCTTTCGATCTCTTCGCCTTTGACCAGGTCCACCACCAAAGCCAAGGGCACCGGCGCCTGATGATCGAGACTGACAATGCCCAACCCGCGAACTTCCAACAGTCCCGCGATCGGGGATGGAGGGCTGGCCAGCAAGCGATCGTCCTCCTGTTCAATTTCCACTTGGTCGTCGGCCACAAGGCGAGCACCAGCATCGATCAGGCGAAGCGCCAGATCGGACTTTCCAGACCCGGAGGTCCCTCTGATCAGGACCCCTCGTCCGGCAACCACCACGCAGGTGCCGTGAACCAGCAGCATCCCGCTAAGGTGAAGCGATGCAGGGTCTCTGTCAACATTCCCCAGGGGCTGCCGGCAGTCTTAACGTGAAGCGGGCCCCAGCGGGCTTTCCGTCCGACCCTTCCAGGTTGCTGGCGGTCAGACGGCCGCCATGGGCTTCGGCAATTTGCCGCGAAATCGACAGGCCAAGTCCGGAATGCGTGCCGAATTTTTCACCGCTGGGCCGTTCGGAATAAAAGCGCTCGAAAATGGCGTCCAGCTTGTTTTCAGGAATACCCGGACCCTGATCCTCGACCCGGACGGTAATCCAGTCACCTGTCCTTTCTGCGTGAACGCTGATGAGTCCGGTCTCGGGGCTAAAGGAAAGGGCATTGGTCAGCAGGTTGCGCAAGATCTGGCCCAATCGGCTTTCGAGGCCTGACACGAACAGCGGATCCGCAGGCTCAAGGGTCACCTCAAGGCGCTTTCCCGCCAAAGCGCCACTCTCCCGAAAAGCGTCGGTCAGCCCAATAATCAGGGGGGCCAGCGCCAGGGTCCCGGTCTCGGCCCGTGACAGTTCAGCATCCAGACGCGAGGCGCTGGAAATATCGCTGATCAGACGGTCAAGCCGCTCAACATCCTCTTCGATGATGCCAAGCAGTTTCTGTCTTTGTTCGTCGGAAGGGACCCGGCTGACCGTTTCAACCGCGCTACGCAAAGAGGTTAAAGGGTTCTTCAATTCGTGCGCGACGTCGGCGGCAAAGGCCTCAATCGCATCCATGCGGCGCCACAAAACATCAGTCATCTCCGTAAGCGCCCCGGATAACTCTCCAATCTCATCCTTGCGCCCGGTCAAATCGGGAATGGCATGGCGGCGACCGCGGCCCCGTCTTACCCGATCCGCCGCCGCGGCCAGTCGGCGGATTGGCCGGGCGATGGTGCTGGCCAGATAAACCGATAACAGGACGGTGATCGACAGTGCAAAGACAAAGGCTTCCAGGATCGTCAGGCGCACCGAGAACAATCTCTTCGCGATATCGTCGGCTGACGAGGAGACCAGAACTGAGCCAAGAATTTTTTTATAGCGCTGTACCGGTACGGCCGTGAACAAGAGCAGACGGCGGTTTCGACTGCGGCGCAAAGCCGAGCCTCGCTCGCCGCTGAGCGCCTTTTGGACCTCGGGGAAATCGCTGGCGCGCATCGGGGCGGGCTCTTGGTACAAGGGCAGCCTTTCTGTGCCGAGCCGGGTGGCCATCAAGCTGTCATAGCCCTGGTGCAAAAGGCCGATGAGCCATCCCGGCTCGGGTTCGGCGAGTTCTTCAACCTGCACCGGGGGCGCCAGCAGCGGCAATATTTTGCTGTCTCCTAACAATTCGCCTTGCGGGCTGAACAGGCGGGCGCGCAAATGGGACGGCGGTGCCAGCCGGCGGATCATCTGACGCGCAGAGTCTGGCACCAGTTCCGGCAGGCCCTCGTCATTGACCGCGCCTTCGCTGATGGCCGCAGCGATCATTTCTGCTCGGCTGTTCAAGGAATCAAGCTCGGCAGAAATCAATTCGTTCTGGTAACGATCGAGATAAAGCAGGCCCCCAACCAGAATAATCGGCGCGACGACATTGACTGCCAATACCCGCCGGGTTAACGGCGACTCCAACAAAGGCCGGCGGCGGCGGGCGGCAAGGGCGGGCTCGTCGGTCACTGTTCGTCGCGATAACGATAGCCGACGCCATACAGCGTTTCAATCTGTTCAAAGGCGCCGTCAACATCGCGGAATTTTTTGCGTAACCGCTTGATATGACTATCGATTGTTCGGTCATCGACATAAATATGTTCGCCATAGGCGGCATCAATCAACTGATCACGGTTTTTGACATGACCGGGGCGAATGGCCAGCGATTTTAAAATCATAAACTCGGTTACCGTCAGGTCTACCATGCGATCTTTCCACCGGCAGGTATGGCGTGCGGTATCCAGTAGCAGTTGTCCGCGCTGGATCGAGGGCTGCGTGTTATCTCCGTCCTGGACCAGTTCACCCCTTCGCAAAAGAGCACGGATCCGTTCGATCAGAAGACGCTGGGAAAAGGGCTTTTTAATATAGTCATCGGCACCCATCCGCAGCCCTAAGACTTCATCAACCTCGTCATCCTTAGAGGTCAGAAAAATGACCGGAACCAAAGAGACCTTGCGGAGCCTTTGCAGCAACTCCATGCCATCCATGCGGGGCATTTTGATGTCAAGCACCGCCAGATCGACGGGTTGTGCGGTAATGCCGCGCAAGGCTTCAGCGCCGTCGGTATAGCTGCGGACCTGGAATCCTTCGGCTTCGAGGGCCATGGTCACCGAGGTCAAAATATTGCGGTCGTCATCGACCAGAGCGATGCAATGAGGCAAAGGGGGTTCTCCGAGTGCGGATTACCAAAGGGATGCTGCTCTGGAAAACTACCAAACTGCGCGAAGATTGACCAAGGCAATCACGAAAACCTATAGTCCGCAGCGATTTTTTCAGCTTAAGCGGGATGGCCGATCCATGAGCACCGACGCGCCCGGCGGGGTCCGCCAATTGATGCGAAACTGCCGCAAGGCCGCTTTGGCCACGACTTTGGCCGGACAGGCGCGGCCTTATGTTTCGTTGGTTACCGTTGCTTTTGACATGGACGGGTCGCCCATTCTGCTGCTGTCCCAACTGGCGGATCATAGCCGGAATATCGAGGCTGACCCCCGTGTGGCGCTCTTGTTTGACGGTACCCAAGGCCATGCGAACCCGCAACAAGGACCGCGGGTCACTTTGGAAGGGCGGATTGAGCCGGACCCTTCACCCCCATTGCGGCGTCGTTTTCTTGCCGCCCATCCGGCGGCTAAGCTTTATGCGGATTTTGCCGATTTTGCCCTCTATCGGGTCAAGGCCGAGCGGGCGCATTGGGTTGGCGGATTTGGCAAAGCGCAATGGTTTGATCAGGGGCTGATCCTGGCGCCGGCCCTGGCCGCCGCCTTTGCCCAGGCCGAAAATGAAATCTTGCAAAGCATAAATCAGCAGCAGAGCGCTGACTTAGCCACCCTCGCCGTTGGCCAAGGTCAGCCGCCCGGCCTGGATTGGCAGTTGGTTGCGATCGACCCGGATGGCTGCGATTTGGTTGCCGGCAAGGCTTGGCAAAGGATAAGCTTTCCGATATCGCTTTGCCGGCCCGACGAAGTCGCAACCGAGCTGGCGGAAATGGCAGTAAAAAAATAGGGCGAACCATTGCTCCTGAGGGGGCAGACCAGTATCCTTTGCCCTTCCAGAAGTCGGAGCAATCAGGCATGAGCGAAAATCGTATCCGTGGCGGGATGACTACCAATGCCAAATTACTGGCTTGGGTTGATGAAGTGGCCCATTTGTGCAAGCCTGATCGTATCCATTGGTGCGATGGATCCCAGGAAGAATATGACAGTCTCTGTCGTATGATGGTGGATGCCGGTACCCTGTTCCGGCTGAATCCGGCCAAGCGGCCGAACAGCTATCTCTGCCGCTCTGACCCCAGTGACGTCGCCCGGGTCGAGGACCGCACTTTCATCTGTTCCAAAAGCAAAGCCGATGCCGGTCCCACCAATAATTGGGTGGATCCGCGCGAGATGCGGCTGACACTGGATCGGCTTTTCGAAGGCTGCATGGTCGGGCGCACCTTGTATGTCGTGCCGTTCAGCATGGGGCCTTTGGGCAGTCATATCGCCCATGTTGGTGTTGAGCTCACCGACAGTCCCTATGTCGCCATCAGCATGCGCATCATGACCCGCATGGGCCAGGATGTCCTGCAGGTGCTGGGCAGTCGCGACGATTTCGTGCCGTGCGTCCATTCGGTCGGCAAGCCCCTGGCCGCCGGTGCCAAGGATGTTCCATGGCCCTGCAATCCCGACAATATTTATATCGCCCATTTTCCCGAGGAACGGTCCATCTGGTCCTATGGGTCCGGTTATGGCGGCAATGCCTTGCTGGGCAAGAAATGCTTTGCGCTGCGGATTGCCTCGGTGATGGCCCGCGATGAAGGCTGGCTGGCAGAACATATGTTAATCGTCGGCGTCGAATCGCCAGCTGGCGAAAAAACCTATGTCGCCGCCGCCTTTCCCTCGGCCTGTGGCAAAACCAATTTCGCCATGATGGTGCCTCCAGAGGGCTTTAAGGGTTGGAAAATCCGCACCGTCGGCGACGATATTGCCTGGATCAAGCCTGGTGCCGACGGCCGTCTTTACGCGATCAATCCCGAGGCCGGATTTTTTGGTGTCGCGCCGGGCACCGGCGCTAAAACCAATCCCAATGCGATCGCCGCCTGTCAGGCCAACTCGCTTTTCACCAATGTCGCTTTGACCGATGATGGCGACGTCTGGTGGGAAGGGCTGACCGATGACGTCCCGGCCCATCTGATTGACTGGAAGGGTCGGGACTGGACCCCGGCCTCGGAGGAGCCGGCAGCGCATCCAAATTCCCGCTTTACCGCCCCGGTTGGGCAATGCCCGACGGCTGATCCGGCCTGGGAAAATCCCAATGGCGTTCCCATCTCGGCCTTTATTTTTGGTGGCCGGGTCTCGAAAAACATGCCTTTGGTCTTTCAGGCCTTCAACTGGGCCCATGGGGTCTATCTGGCGGCCACCATGGCTTCGGAAGCCACGGCGGCAGCTGTGGGCCAGGCAGCAGTGCGACGCGATCCCATGGCTATGCTGCCCTTCTGTGGCTACAACATGGCCGATTATTTCAGTCATTGGTTGTCCATTGGCCGCAAACTCAGCAACCCGCCGCCGATCTTCCGTGTCAACTGGTTCCGCCGCGACGCCGATGGCAAATTCATCTGGCCCGGTTTTGGCGAAAATATGCGGGTGCTGAAATGGATCGTTGATCGCGTTCATGGCCGTGGCTATGGCGTGGAAAGTCCACTGGGCTTCATGCCAAGGCAGGAAGATCTGGAATGGACCGGTCTCAATTTTCCCTCGGCCAAATTCTATGAATTGATGTCGGTGGATCGCGATGCCAGCACCGCCGAAGCGCGTTCCCATGAAGAGCATTTCGAGAAATTCTTTGATCGCTTACCCAAAGAGTTCATTTATGAACGGGAATTGCTGAAATCACGTCTGTGGCGTTCGCCGGATGTCTGGGAACTGGCCCATGAGACGGTTTAAGTAAGGCAGATAGTTAATGGAAATTGAGGAAATTGCCGAAACGATTGCCGAACATGAAGCCGAGGAAAAGGTCGAGGACGGCTTTCGTCGCCGGGCGGCCTTGCTGATTTCGGTGCTGGCGATGATCCTGGCCATCACGACGCTGGGCAGTAACAAGACCACCAAGGAACTGATCGCCACCAGCATTGCGGTTTCCGATAGCTGGGCCTATTACCAGGCCAAGGGCATCCGCCAAAATGCGACCAATCTGGCTTTGGACCAGGTTGAAGCCCTGCTGGTCGCACCGGGGGTAACGGGGGAGTTTCGGCAGGTTTTGGAAGGCCGTGGTCAGCGTTACCGCGAGGCCATCAAACATTATGATTCGGAAGCCGATGGCAGTGGGCGCAAGGAATTGGCGGCCAAGGCGCGGGAATTGGAACATGAGCGCGCTCAGGCCGAACGGCGCGAGGCCAGTTTTTCCTTTGACGAAGCCCTGTTGCAGATTGCTATCGTCCTGGCCTCGGCGGCGGTGACCACCGGTGCCCGTTTTCTGATCAAAGGCGCGGCGTTTTTGGGGGTCATCGGTTTTCTATTGTCCCTCAACGCCTATTTTCTGATCATTGATCTGCCGGTGTGACGGCGTGGTCGCCGCCGGTCAGTTTCAGAAAAATATCCTCGAGATCGGCATCTTCGGTGGTCAAGTCCGCCACGGTCACCTCGGCCGCCTGAAGTCCGGCCAGAATGGCGCCGACACTTGTCTGGCTGGGCTTCATCCGGAAGATCAGGCGTCGCTTCGCCTTCAATTCCGGATCAAAGGCCGCTAAGGCGGGTGGTACCGCGTCCAGATCCCGGTCAGCCACCACCGTCAACACTTTGCTGTCGAGGCGGCGCAGTAAGGCCTGGGTTTCGTCGTCAGCCACCAGTCTTCCCTGATCGATGATGGCGATGCGATCACACAGGGCTTCCGCCTCTTCCAGATAATGGGTCGTCAGCAAGACCGTGGTGCCGCGCCGGTTCAGGTCCTGCACATAACTCCAAAGCTGCTGACGCAATTGAATATCGACGCCGGCGGTTGGCTCATCCAGGACCAGCACCGGCGGATTATGAACCATGGCCTTGGCGACCAATAGCCGACGGCGCATGCCGCCCGACAGGGTGCGCGCATAGGCGTGTGCTTTGTCAGCCAGGCCGACGGCTTCAAGAATTTCATCGGTCCGCCGCTCTGCTTTGGGCACGCCATAGAGCCCGGCTTGAACCTCCAGCAATTCACGCGGCGTGAAAAAGGGGTCAAGATTCAATTCCTGAGGGACGACGCCGATGGCCGAGCGGGCCAATCTTTGATGGCTGTCTATGGAATAATCCCAGACCCGGGCCTCGCCCGAGGTCTTGATGACCAGCCCGGCCAGAATATTGATCAAAGTCGATTTTCCGGCGCCGTTGGGGCCCAAAAGGCCGAAGAAAGCGCCGCGCGGGATAGCCAAAGTCACCGCATCAAGGGCCTTTTTGCCTTCGACGCGACCGCGTCCCGCATAGACTTTGGTCAGTCGGCGCAGGTCGACGGCGGCGGTGGGTGCGGCACCATTATGAATGGGGGATTGATCCATTGGTGGCAATGGGTATCATCCGGCGGTCCCGTAGGTCAATGCCCGGCCTTTCGGGTTTTCGATGTGGAAGCGAGGTTGCTCATGACCAAGGATGTTGAAACGGTGAATAGTTCTCCTGTCGCCTGCGAAGGAAATGGACCGGTCAGCGGCCATCCAAGGGTCTATTTGACTTTTACGCAGCCGAACCGCGAGGTGGTCTGCCCCTATTGTAGCCGCACCTTTGTTCTGGCGCCGGGGGCTTCGGCCGATCACGGTCATTGAGGCGTGACCGCGCCTTTGCGGCATCTTTCGCTGGTGGATGGATCCGGTTTCATATTTCGGGCCTTCCACGCGCTTCCGCCGATGAGCAACCCGGAAGGGGTGCCGGTCAACGCTGTGTTTGGCTTCACCAATATGTTGATGAAGCTGTTGACCGAGTCCGATGCCGATCATCTGGCGGTGATTTTTGACGCCGGGCGGGCGACCTTTCGGTCACGGCTCTATCCGGCTTATAAGGCTCACCGCCCCCCGCCGCCGCCGGAACTGGTGCCGCAGTTCGCGTTAATCCGCGATGCGGTCAGAGCCTTCAATCTGCCCTGTATCGAGTTGGCCGATTATGAAGCCGACGACATTATCGCCACCTATGCCCGACGCGCGGCGGCGCAAGGGGCAAAGGTGACGATTCTTTCCTCGGACAAGGATCTGATGCAGTTGGTGGGCAAGGGCATCGGCATGCTGGACCCGCTGAAATATCGTGCCATCGGCCCGGATGAAGTCTTTGCCAAATTTGCCGTGGCCCCCGAAAGGGTGGTGGATGTCCAGGCCCTGGCCGGTGACCCCACCGATAATGTCCCCGGGGTACCGGGCATCGGCATCAAGACCGCGGCGGAATTGATCAATGCTTATGGCGATTTGGACCATTTGCTGGCTTGTGCCGGGGAAATAAAGCAGCCCAAACGCCGCGAGGCCTTGCTGGCCCATGCCGACGATGCCCGCCTGTCCCGGGAACTGGTCCGTCTCAGGGACGATGTTCCTCTGGCCGAGAGTCTCGATGATTTCGGTCGCCGCGACCCGGATCCGGAACAGCTGAACGCCTTCCTGCGCCTGCATGGTTTTCGCAGCATCGCGGTCCGTCTTGAGGGACGGCTGGCGGGCCTGACCCCGACGGCTTTGCCCAATGCGCCCGCGACCCCGGCCGCGCCGGTAGCGGACTATCATTTGGTTTTGGATGGTGCGGCGCTGGAAGGCTGGATTAATGAGGCCAATTCGGTCGGTTTGGTCGCGGTTGACACAGAAACGACCGGTTTGGATGCCCTGTCTTGCCATCTGGTGGGGGTGTCTTTGTCCACCCGGCCGGGCCGGGCTTGCTATATTCCGCTGCGCTATGCCGAGCGGCCGGCACAAGGCAGTCTTGATTTGGGAGGGGCGTCGAGCACCGGGCCGGATTTGATTCCTCTGGCAGATCTGGTGGCCAAATTGGGGCCCTTGCTGCGGGATCCGGCGGTGCTGAAAATTGGCCATAATATAAAATTCGATATGGCGGTCTTGGCGCGCTATGGCCTGGATCTGTCGCCGGTCGATGACAGCATGCTGCTGTCCTATGTGCTGGAAGGCGGTGCGCATGGCCATGGCATGGACGAATTGGCCACTCTGTATCTTGGCTATCGGACAACCAGCTTTGCCGAAATTTGTGGCACCGGCAAAAACCAGCTGACCTTCGATCAGGTCCCGCTGGACAAGGCCCGTGACTATGCGGCCGAGGATGCGGATATCACGCTGCGCTTGCATCAATGTCTGAAGCCACGCTTGGTTCCCGAAAAACTGGTTGGCGTTTATGAAACCCTTGAGCGGCCGCTGATCCCGATTTTGGCGGCCATGGAGGGCCATGGCATTAAGGTGGACAAGGCCGAGCTACAGGGAATTTCCACCGAATTCGGTCGCCGGATGGGCGAAATTGAGATTGAGATCACCCAATTGGCTGGGGTGGCCTTTAATGTCGGTTCACCCAAGCAGCTGGGAGAAGTCTTGTTTGAAAACCTGGCCTTGCCAGGGGGTAAAAAAAGCAGCAAGACCGGGGCCTGGGGGACCGGTGCCGATGTGCTGGAAGCTCTGGCGCCCCTGCATCCTTTGCCGCAGAAAGTTCTGGATTGGCGCCAGCTGGCCAAGTTGAAAAGCACCTATGCGGATGCCCTGGTTCAGCAGATCAACCCTAAGACCCAGCGGGTCCATACCAGTTTTTCCATGGCGGGCACGAGTACCGGTCGTCTGGCTTCGTCGGACCCAAATTTGCAGAATATTCCCATTCGCAGCGAAGAGGGACGACGCATTCGTCGCGCCTTTATCGCCGAACCGGGCCACCGGCTGATGTCGGCCGACTATTCTCAGATTGAACTGCGTCTGGTCGCCCATGTGGCCGGCATCGCGGCCTTGAAACGGGCCTTTGCCGATGGCGCGGATATTCATGCGGTAACCGCCGCAGAAGTCTTTGCTGTGCCGCTTCACGCTGTCGACGCGGCGCTCCGGCGCAAGGCCAAGGCGATCAATTTCGGCATCATTTACGGGATCAGCCCTTTTGGTCTGGCGCAGCAGTTGGGCATAGCGGTAGGTGAGGCCAAAAGCTATATCGAGGCCTATATGGCCCGCTATCCCGAGATCCGCAGCTATATGGACAGCACCCGGGCCCTGGTAAAAACCCAGGGTTTTGTGACCACCTTGTTTGGCCGGAAATGTTTTGTGCAAGGCATCGCTGATCGCAATCCGGCGGTGCGGGCCTTTGCGGAACGGGCGGCCATCAACGCGCCGATCCAGGGGGGTGCGGCCGATATCATCAAGCGGGCGATGATCCGCTTGCCGCTGGCCCTGGCCGAGGCGGGTCTGTCTGCGCGGATGTTGCTGCAGGTGCATGACGAACTGGTATTCGAAGTGCCCGAGGCGGAAGTGGCGGCGACGACGGTCTTGGTGCGCGGCATCATGGAAGGTGCGGCCCAGCTTGATGTTCCCCTGCTGGTGGATGTGGGGGTGGCAAGCAATTGGGCCGAGGCGCATTGATGTCCGAGATCCAATGTCCCCTTCCAATTTTGGCAGGCTAAGGCCATGCCGATGAAGTCAACACAGCCCGTGCCTTTCATCGTCCGGCTGACCGATCGCGGGCCCTTCCCCACCAACGCCGCGCGGGCTTATCGCTTATTGATTGCGGCCGTTGTTTTGCTTTCGACGGTGGTCGAGGTTTTACGAACGGTTCAGGATTTGCCTTTTGCGCAAGGGCTGCCGGCCTTTCTGGCCGAAATGGTGGCCGAATTCCTTCTGCTTGGCGATTTTGCATTGCAGGCGACGGCGGCGGTGCTTGGCCGGGCTCCGGAAAAAAGCCGCGGTCACGCTTTTTTATCTTATCTCCGCAGTCCCTATGGGCTGGTGGACTTTCTGGCTGCTTTACCGATGAGCAGTGAATTGCTGATGTCGTCGCCCGGAGATTGGGGCGCGGTTTTCGGCATTCTCCGCTTTCTTAAGCTGGCCCGCTATTCGCCGGCTCTGGAAATTCTGGTGGCGGTCGTGCAGCGTGAGGTGCGGCCCCTGCAGTCTGCTACTTTTATTTTGGTGCTGATGTTATTGGTCAGTTCCACCAGCCTTTATTTCATCGAACGACACATCAATCCCAATTTTGACAGTATTCCGGCCACCATGTGGTGGAGCGTGGCGACCTTGACCACGGTTGGCTATGGCGATGTGGTGCCGATAACCGGCTTGGGCAAATTGCTGGGCGGGGTGGTGGCGATGCTGGGGATCGCCATGTTTGCCTTGCCGGCCTCGATTCTGGCGACCGGGTTTGCCGAAGAAATGCGACGGCGGGATTTTTTGGCGACATGGCGCATGGTGGCCCGGGTGCCGTTTTTTATTGGGCTGGATGCCGAGCAGATTGCTGATATCACCAATCTCCTGCGCTTTTATGCGGTACCGCCCGGCGATGCAGTGATCCGTGCCGGTGAAGTTGGCGATCGCATGTATTTTATCGTCAGTGGTTTGCTTGCCGCAGACTATGGCGGCAGTGAGCCGGCCTTGCTCAGTGATGGCGATTTCTTTGGTGAAATCGCCTTGCTGCGGGATAGCCGGCGCACGGCAACGGTGACCGCCCGCAGCCGCTGCCAATTGCTGATCCTTGACGCCAAGGATCTCCGCCATTTTCTCGAAGGTTCGCCGCAGATTGGCGAAATAATCGCCAAAACCGCTCAGCAACGTCTGAACGAGCAGTCGGCAACCAGTCTATGACCGCGCAATAGGCTCTAATTTGACATCAGGACGGGCAAGGTAAGGTGGCGCAGGATAAAGCGGGTGCCGCCGCCGCGCAGAAACGGCAAGCCAAGCCCACTATGGGCGCCCATCACCAGTAAATCGGCCCCCAGGTCAAAACTGCGGGACAGCAGAAGGTCCATCAGACCGATATCTTCGGCGGTCAGATGCTCGGTCTTGGCGGTAATGCCATGGGTGGCAAGGTGATCAACCAGGTCGAGCTTCGGCAGATCTCCCGGTTGAACCCGCTCAAAATTTGCGTCCCGGACGGCCAGTACCGTGACTTCCTGAGCTCTGCGCATTAGGCCCATGGCGTCATGGACGGCGCGGCTGGATTCACGGCTGCCATTCCAGGCGATCGTGATATGGCGGCCAAAGCCGGCGACGGCGCCGATATGAGGAATTACCAGAATCGGGCGCCCACTTTGCAGAATAACCTGTTCCGGAAATTCAGCGGGAACATGGCTTTGCGGGTGCCATTGGCCGATGATGGCAAGATCGGTATAGCGGCTTCTGCACGCGACCTCAGCGACCACATGGCCTGGTTCGCCATGGTCAAGCTGCATCCAAAGCCCATTGACGCCCTGCTGCTTTACGCTGTCTTCAAATAATTTTCGGCTTTGCTCGGCGATCTTGGACAAATTTTCACTGAGCCGCTGCGCGACCATGCTAGGTCCACTGGTTTCGACACGGGCGAAAAGGCCAATAAGACGCGCATTGAACTTTGCAGCGATCTCGATGGCATGTTCCAAGCGATGGGCAGCCCGTTCATCGCCGTCCAAATGAACCAGAATATCCTTCATGGCTGACCTCCCCCTTTTATCTCTTTCCTCCAGCTTAAGGCCGATCTTCCATGGGTGGAAGTCTGTTCCGTCATCGCTTCGACGCCGGGCTGGTGCAAGCTTGGGCAGGTTTGCCAATTCCTGCTTTCAACGCGCTTCGTTCCGGGCTATATCAACTCCCTTGCTCAAACGAGCCACGCGCACCCGTAGCTCAGCTGGATAGAGCGCTGCCCTCCGAAGGCAGAGGTCGTACGTTCGAATCGTATCGGGTGCGCCATTCTTTTCAATGAGTTAGTCGTTAATGCTTCCTGCTTTCGAAGGGGCGGGGTATCCCCTGGGTATCCCCGAGAATGAAATCAGATGCAAAGAGATGATAGATCAGCGTTGAATCGTGGGTTGCAAAGCGAGCGCCGAGACTGGCTGAACTGGAGCGCTCGATCAAGACGCATACATACGCCATCGCTTTGCGCCAAGCCATTCGCATGTCAGTTAAATTCCGACTTTCAGTTCATGCAGCATTTCTTGAACGGATTGTCCGAGCAGAAAGCTATAACTGGCATGGCCGAGGACCAAGAGATAGGTTCAGGCAGCATTTCCCGAAAGGTTTTCCTGAGCCACAGGGGCATGGGGCCTCGAAATCGCTAGGCTGGATAGTGTCCTTCGGAGCTTTTAGAATGGCGAAAATCCGCCTAGCTTTATTCTCAACGCACTTCACGAACGACCGCTTCTCTTCGGCATCGTAGGAATATTCGGTCAATTGATCGATACAATCTTTTAGAGGACCAAATCCCTTTC